>JBBDVI010000141.1:0-18558 GCA_040903465.1 Flavobacteriaceae bacterium | reverse complement strand
CAGCCGAACTTAAAAACCCATTGCCTGTAACCGAAGAAAATCTGGCTAAAGGAAAAGAATTGTATGGCTATTTTTGTGCTGTATGCCACGGTGACAAAGGTGACGGACAAGGAATACTGGCACAAAGGGAAAAATTTCTGGGAATCCCATCCTATGCTGATCCAGGAAGAAACATTACAGAAGGAAGTATATACCACGTTCAAATGTATGGATTAAACGCCATGGGCTCTTATACTGCCCAGACCAATGAAGAAGAACGCTGGCAAATAACAATGCATGTGGAAAACTTAAAAGCAGAACTGGAAGGAAACCCTTTAAAGCATTCAGTTTCAGAAGAAGGTGAAGCTGCACCTGAAGGCGAAAATGAAGAGGAAACTGTAAATGAAACTGCTGAAGCTGAAGACCAAACACCTTCAGAAACAATTGAAGACTAACGTAAGAATATAGAGATAGTTAAAGATATGTATACGCTACCTAATAAACTAAAACTTTTTGCAATTGTATTTATGCTCATTGGTGCTATAGGTATGATTGCCGGCTTTGTGAATGCACCGGGCTCAAAAGAAGAAGTAAAAGAAATGCTGGCTCAACAGGATAGTCACCATGCTGAAAGTCCTGTTGAAGCACATCAGGCTGAGGCGCATCAGGATGATGCACACTATGCTGATGAGCACGCAGAACACGTGTATCACCAACTACAAAACAGACCGTGGTCTGCTTTGTATGTCTCCGCTTTTTTCTTTTTTATGATTGCACTGGGGGCATTGGCCTTTTATGCTATTCAGCATGTATCTCAGGCAGGATGGTCACCCGTTCTCTTTAGGGTGATGGAAGGAATAACCGGCTATCTGTTGCCGGGGTCTGTGATCATGTTTTTGCTATTGGTATTATCTGCCTTGCACGTAAATCATATCTTCCACTGGATGAATGCTGAATTGTTTGACCCAACGAGCGATAAATATGATGCACTCGTTGCGGGAAAATCAGCTTGGCTAAATGAAACATCTTTTTTGATAAGGGCTGCAATCTACCTGGTGGGTTGGAACTTATACAGAATGTTGTCGAGAAAATATTTATTAAAACAAGATGAAGACGGAGGCCTGCACTGGTTTAAGAAGAACTTTAAACTGTCTGCCGGATTCCTCGTTTTCTTTATCGTAACAGAATCTATGATGTCCTGGGACTGGATTATGGGCTTTGACCCACACTGGTTCAGTACATTGTTTGGATGGTATGTTTTTGCCGGAATGATCGTTTCAGCAATAACAGTAATTGCCATGGTTACAGTATTCTTGAAATCACAAGGATATCTCGAATATGTAAACAACAGCCATATTCATGACCTTGCAAAATTTATGTTTGGATTCAGTATCTTCTGGACCTATCTTTGGTTCTCACAGTTTATGTTGATCTGGTATGCAAACATCCCCGAAGAAGTGACATACTTTGTTACCCGAATAGAAGATTACAACCTCCTGTTCTTTGGAATGGTGGCATTGAATTTTGTATTCCCGCTATTGCTCTTAATGAACAGTGATTTCAAGAGAGTGAGCTGGTTGGTTGTTTTTACCGGTGTTTTCATTCTGGCAGGGCATTATATTGATGTATTTGTTATGGTAATGCCGGCGACAGTAGGCCACTCAT
Organism: Flavobacteriaceae bacterium; assembly: GCA_040903465.1. Classification (GTDB taxonomy): domain Bacteria; phylum Bacteroidota; class Bacteroidia; order Flavobacteriales; family Flavobacteriaceae; genus Planktosalinus. The sequence goes on along the minus strand of JBBDVI010000141.1, from coordinate 16,914 downwards.
GGTATTTTGGATTGCCGGAAATAGGAGCCTTACTCTTCTTCTTTGGCCTTTTTGTTTTCGTGGTGTTCAGCTCATTGGCAAAAGCACCATTGCTGGCAAAAGGAAGTCCGTTTTTGGAGGAAAGTAAACATTTTCATTATTAATTAAGTATCGTAAAGAACCCAAATAAAAATGACAGGATTTTTAGTTTTAGCCGTTTTAGTACTTTTTGCTGTAGCGATCTGGCAAATGAACAAAATATTTCAGTTGTCAAGAGTCAAAGCTGGTGATGATTCACAAATAGCAAACGATAAAGACAACAGGCTCAATGGTAAATTGATGCTTTGGTTTATGGTGTTCTTCTATGTGTTCCTGATTTACGGATTCTGGACATGGAGTAGTGTGCTATTGCCTGACGCCGCTTCAGAACACGGAAAAGACATTGACCAGTTGATGCTCATCTCTATGGCGGTTATCATGTTTGTGCTGGTCATCACCCAATTCCTTTTACACTATTTTGCCTTTAAATATCACGGAAGAAAAGGACAAAGAGCAGTCTTCTTTGCAGACAATGACAAACTTGAGTTTGTTTGGACCATTATTCCCGTGATTGTTTTAGCAGCGTTGATCATCTACGGATTGTTTACCTGGACAGACATTATGAATATAGACGAAGATGACGACCCGTTAATCATTGAGTTATATGCAAAACAGTTTACATGGGAAGCACGTTATGCCGGTGAGGATAACATTTTGGGGGATGCAAACGTTCGGTTTATTGAAGGTATAAATACAGTGGGAATCGATGCTTCAGATCCTGATGCAAGTGATGATGTGGTAGCAAGGGAACTTCACCTTCCGGTAGGAAGAAAAGTATTGTTTAAAATGCGCTCTCAGGATGTATTGCACTCTGCATATATGCCCCATTTCAGGGCGCAAATGAATACCGTTCCCGGAATGGTTACCCAATTTGCTTTTACTCCTACAATCACAACCGAAGAAATGCGAAACAGTGAGGAGATGATAAATAAAGTGGGCAATATTAATGAAATCAGGAACGCAAAAAATGTAGATCTCGCTGCCCAAGGAGAAGAGCCCCTTGAAACATATGAGTTTGATTACCTTTTGCTTTGTAATAAAATTTGTGGTGCATCTCACTACAATATGCAAATGAAGATAATTGTTGAAACGCAGGAAGAATTTGATGCCTGGATGGCAGAACAAACAACTTTTTCCGAAACCCTGAATCCCTAATAATAAGATTAAGATTTTAAGATATGTCAACAGAAGCAAACATACATCACACAGATCATCACGATGATCACGGGCATCATCATCACAAAGAAACGTTTATAACTAAATACATATTTAGTCAGGATCATAAGATGATTTCAAAACAGTACCTCATCACAGGTCTGTTTATGGGTGTAATAGGTATAGCGATGTCCATTTTGTTCAGGCTTCAGTTAGCCTGGCCAGACAAACAATTTACCATCTATGAAATCTTCCTTGGGAAATGGGGAGCTGAAGGCATTATGGATCCCAATGTCTATCTTGCCTTGGTTACCATACACGGTACCATTATGGTTTTCTTTGTGTTGACCGCCGGCTTGAGCGGAACATTCAGTAACCTCCTTATACCGCTTCAGATTGGAGCAAGGGATATGGCATCAGGATTTTTAAATATGATCTCATACTGGTTGTTTTTCTTATCCAGTATCATAATGGTATTGTCCTTGTTTGTAGAGGCCGGACCTGCCGCTGCAGGATGGACAATTTATCCTCCTCTAAGTGCGCTGCCTCAGGCAATGCCCGGTTCAGGGGCGGGAATGACACTTTGGTTGGTGTCTATGGCAATATTCATTGCATCCTCTTTATTGGGATCATTAAATTACATTGTTACCGTAATCAACCTGAGAACAAAGGGTATGTCGATGACACGCTTACCGCTTACGATATGGGCATTCTTTGTAACGGCAATTATTGGTGTGGTTTCGTTTCCGGTACTTTTCTCTGCAGCCTTAATGCTTATTATGGACAGAAGTTTTGGAACTTCTTTCTTCCTCTCAGATATTTATATTGCCGGGGAAGTATTGCACAACCAGGGAGGCTCGCCGGTACTTTTTGAACACCTGTTTTGGTTCCTGGGTCACCCCGAAGTTTATATTGTATTATTACCCGCTCTGGGGATCACTTCAGAAGTTATTGCCACAAATGCACGAAAACCAATTTTTGGGTATCGTGCGATGGTAGCATCCATACTGGCGATTGCGTTTTTATCAACCATCGTTTGGGGACACCATATGTTTGTTTCGGGAATGAACCCATTCCTGGGCTCTGTATTTACATTTACAACACTTTTAATCGCGATACCTTCAGCTGTAAAGGCATTTAACTATATTACCACACTCTGGAAAGGGAATTTGCAGCTCAACCCTGGCATGCTCTTTTCTATAGGGTTGGTTTCTACATTTATTTCAGGGGGGCTTACAGGAATTATTCTTGGGGATAGTGCCTTGGATATTAATGTGCACGATACGTATTTTGTGGTGGCACACTTTCACCTGGTAATGGGTATTTCTGCACTCTATGGCTTGTTTGCCGGGGTGTATCATTGGTTCCCAAAGATGTTTGGCAGGATGATGAATAAAAACCTGGGGTACATTCACTTTTGGGTAACGGTAATCGGTGCTTACGGAATCTTTTTCCCAATGCACTTTATAGGTATGGCCGGTCTCCCAAGGAGGTATTATACCAATACGGCATTCCCGTATTTTGATGACCTTGCCAATATCAATGTGGTCATAACCATATTTGCAATTATTACTGCAGCAGTGCAACTGGTGTTCTTATATAACTTTTTATATTCAATTTTCTACGGAAAAAAAGCCACTCAAAATCCCTGGAAATCAAACACACTGGAATGGACAACTCCGGTAGAACATTTGCACGGAAACTGGCCGGGAGCAATTCCGCATGTATACAGATGGTCTTATGACTACAGTAAGCTAAATAAAGAAGGTGATGACTATGTGATTCCCGGGCAGGATTTCATTCCACAAACGGTTCCGGTTCAGGATAACGAAGAAGAAATGAATCACTAACACTCAAAATATACTTTTAAACCAAAACCCTTTATCCCGATAAAGGGTTTTTTTGTTACCGCAATATTTAGAGGAAGTTATACTATTGTTATATGTGTTAGAACATAGCTGTTTTTTCGTGAATTCAAATTACATTTACACTGGAAATAGTTTTTTATCTTATTTCAATCAATTAGTCAAAAACCACGTTTGGGGAGACGTGGTTTTTTTGTTTAAAAATCTCTCTACAATTTCCTTATCTTTGTTTTTATGAATGAAAATCTGGATCCCTCAAAACAAAACATCACTTCTGAAGAGCTCGATTTAGAAAGAAAATTGAGACCATTAACCTTTGAAGATTTTACCGGTCAGGATCAGGTAATTGAAAACCTGAAAATCTTTGTTCAGGCTGCAAACCTGAGGGATGAAGCCCTTGACCACACACTGTTTCACGGCCCCCCGGGATTGGGAAAAACAACACTTGCACATATTTTGGCAAACGAGCTTGACGCCGGAATCAAAGTCACTTCAGGACCGGTGTTGGACAAACCGGGTGATTTGGCAGGATTGCTTACCAATCTTGAAGAACGCGATGTCCTTTTCATAGATGAAATACACCGTTTAAGCCCCATCGTAGAAGAATACCTGTATTCTGCGATGGAAGACTATAAAATAGATATTATGATTGAAACCGGTCCCAATGCGAGAACGGTTCAAATCAATCTGAACCCTTTTACGCTCATTGGTGCGACCACCCGTTCCGGTTTGTTGACGGCACCCATGCGGGCCCGATTCGGGATTTCATCGCGCTTGCAATATTATAATACCGAACTTCTCACAACCATAGTACAGCGTAGTGCGGATATTTTAAAAGTCAAAATTGGCATGGAAGCGGCCATTGAAATCGCAGGACGAAGCCGCGGAACACCGCGTATTGCCAACGCCCTTTTAAGAAGGGTACGCGATTTTGCACAAATCAAAGGTGACGGTAAAATCGACATTAAGATTGCCAAATTTGCCCTCGAAGCCCTTCACGTGGATGCCCACGGTCTTGACGAAATGGATAATAAAATCTTATCAACCATCATTGATAAATTCAAAGGCGGCCCGGTGGGCATCACCACCCTTGCCACTGCTGTAAGTGAAAGTGCAGAAACCATCGAGGAAGTCTATGAACCCTTTCTCATTCAACAGGGCTTTATTATGCGGACACCACGGGGAAGGGAAGTTACCGAAGCTGCTTATAAACATTTGGGCAGAACCAAAGGCCCCACGCAAGGCGGTCTCTTTTGATCAAAAAATTAGAAATAAATCACATAAATATGTTTTAATTTCATATCAAATCTGCGAAGGTCTGCGCTACCTGTCTGCCGATAGGCAGGTCTGCGGGCTAAATAAACCTTATCTTCCGTAAAAACACTGAAAACAGAATATCATTTAAAGATAAATGATGCAAAATAATCACACAATTTGCTGCCTAAAGAAAAACACACACAACTTATTAAATCCGAAGCCAAACGCCTTGGTTTTTTATCCTGTGGTATAAGCAAAGCAGAATTTCTTGAACAAGAAGCGCCCAGGCTCGAAAAGTGGCTCAATCAGAACAGGCACGGTGAGATGCTGTATATGGAAAACTATTTTGACAAACGCCTGGACCCCACAATCCTAGTGCCCGGTTCAAAAAGTGTTGTTTCACTCTTGTTGAATTATTTTCCTGAAAACACCCAGCGGGAGGACACCTATAAAATATCAAAATATGCTTACGGTACTGATTACCATTTTGTCATCAAAGACAAGCTAAAGCAATTAATGAATTTTATCACGGAAGAAATCGGTGAAGTTCATGGACGTGCTTTTGTCGATTCGGCACCGGTACTCGATAAGGCCTGGGCTGCCAAAAGCGGCCTCGGCTGGATTGGCAAACACAGCAACCTGCTTACCCGGCAAGTAGGGTCCTTTTACTTTATTGCAGAACTCATCCTCGATCTGGAACTGGAATATGACACCCCCGTGACTGACCACTGCGGTTCCTGCACCGCCTGCATCGATGCCTGCCCCACACAAGCCATTGTTGAACCTTATGTCGTGGATGGCAGCAAATGCATTTCATACTTTACCATCGAACTCAAAAATGAAATCCCCAACGACGTAAAAGGCCAATTTGAAGACTGGATGTTTGGTTGTGATATTTGCCAGGACGTCTGCCCCTGGAACCGTTTTTCAAAATCCCACAACGAGCCACTTTTTAATCCAAAACCTGAATTGCTCTCAATGTCCAAAAAAGAGTGGGAAGAAATCACACGGGAGGTGTTTCAAAAAGTATTTCAAAAATCTGCCGTAAAACGCACCAAGTTTGAAGGATTAAAACGCAACATTAACTTCCTGAAAGAATAACAATTTAACTTTCTAAATTTCAAGGATACTCTTACCTTTGTGAGTCACACAAATGACTAACAGATGAGCAAAGAAAGCAGAAGAAGAGAGGCACTGGTTTACCACGCTAAACCGAAGCCGGGAAAAATACAGGTAGTCCCCACAAAAAAATATGCGTCCCAAAGAGACTTGTCACTGGCATACTCACCTGGGGTGGCAGAACCCTGTCTGGAAATTGCCAAAGACAAAAACAACGTTTACAAATATACCACCAAGGGAAACCTCGTTGCCGTTATCTCAAACGGAACAGCAGTGCTCGGCTTGGGAAATATTGGCCCCGAAGCCTCCAAACCGGTGATGGAAGGAAAAGGGCTCCTCTTTAAAATATTTGCTGATATTGATGTATTTGATATCGAAGTGGATACAGAAGATATAGAGTCTTTTATTGAAACAGTTAAAAATATATCACCCACCTTTGGAGGCATAAACTTGGAAGACATCAAAGCCCCTGAAGCTTTTGAAATTGAACGTCGCTTGAAAGCAGAACTTGATATCCCGGTGATGCACGATGATCAGCACGGTACTGCAATCATTTCTGCTGCAGCTTTGATTAATGCGCTGGAGCTGGCTAATAAAAAAATACACAAGGTTAAGATAGTAATAAGTGGAGCGGGAGCGGCGGCCATTTCGTGTACACGGCTGTACAAAGCATTTGGTGCCAAAACAGAAAATATTGTAATGCTTGACAGCAAAGGTGTGATCAGAAATGACAGAGCCGCACTTTCACAAGAAAAACAAGAGTTTGCTACATCTAGGAAAATTGACACCCTGGAAGAGGCTATGAAAAAAGCAGACGTTTTTGTGGGGCTTTCCATTCAGGATATTGTAACACCGGCGATGTTAAAATCCATGAACAAAAACCCTATTGTTTTTGCCATGGCAAATCCCAATCCTGAAATTGAATATGACCTGGCGATAAAGACAAGGGAGGATATTATCATGGCCACCGGCAGGTCAGACCATCCCAATCAGGTGAATAACGTATTAGGATTTCCCTATATTTTCAGGGGCGCACTTGACGTGAGAGCGACAAAAATCAACGAGGAGATGAAAAAAGCCGCAGTATTGGCCCTCTCTGAATTGGCAAAAGAAGCAGTCCCAGAACAAGTAAATATCGCTTACGGTGAAACCAAATTAAATTTCGGAAGGGATTATATCATCCCAAAACCCTTTGATCCGCGATTAATAGCAAAAGTGCCGCCGGCGGTAGCAAGAGCGGCTATGGAAAGCGGCGTTGCCAAAGAACCTATCACAGATTGGCAAAAATATGAAGACGAGCTTTATGAGCGCATGGGCTCTGACAATAAAATAGTAAGACTTCTTATCAATAGAGCCAAAACAGATCCCAAACGAGTGGTTTTCGCGGAAGCAGACCATCTGGATGTTTTAAAAGCGGCTCAGATTTTACACGATGAAAAAATTGGGACTCCCATATTACTGGGTAGAAAAGAGGTTATTCTCGAGCTCATGGAAGAAATTGATTTTGATGATGAAATTGAAATTATCGATCCAAAAGCTGATGAAGAAGAAGGGAGAAGAAACATGTATGCTAAGAAATACTGGGAAGCCAGAAGAAGAAACGGTGTCACCTTGCACGATGCACAAAAATGGATGCGTGAGCGAAACTACTTTGCGGCAATGATGGTAAATTTGGGTGATGCAGATGCATTGATTACGGGCTACTCCAGATCATATCCTTCAGTGTTGAAGCCCATGCTTGAAGTAATAGGAAAGATTGACGGTGTTGATAAAGTAGCGGCTACAAATCTAATGGTTACAAAACGCGGACCTATATTCCTTTCAGATACATCGGTAAATATTGATCCTACTGCAAAGGAAATGGCTAAAATTGCCCAGATGACCGCCTTCACTATGAAAATGTTTGGGATGACCCCGGTAATGGCAATGGTTTCCTATACAAATTTTGGTTCATCCAAACACGACAGAGCAAGAAAAGTTAAAGAGGCTGTGGCATTGCTTCATAGAACTGCACCGGATCTAATTGTTGACGGGGAAGTGCAAATGGACTTTGCCCTCAACATGGAAATGCATCAAAAAAACTTCCCCTTTTCAAAGCTGGCTGGTAAAAAAGTCAATGCATTGATTTTTCCAAGCCTGGATTCTGCAAACAGTAACTATAAGCTCTTAAAAGAACTTAACAATGCTGAATCCATCGGCCCCATTATGCTGGGAATGAAAAAACCTGTTCACATTTTACAACTAGGTGCCAGTGTTGAAGAAATAGTAAATATGGCAGCTATTGCCATAATTGATGCCCAGCAAAAAGAAAAAAGAGAGAAAAATCAAAAATCAAAACGTCGCAAAAGGTAGTATTTATTAAAAAGATTTAGCGTCTTTAAAAATGGAATGATAATAAAAATACTATATTTGACGTTTAACACTAAGTTAACAAATGATAACCCATATTCAGGGCAGATTGGTTGAGAAAACACCCACAAGTGTTGTGATTGATTGCAACGGTGTGGGATATGAAGTTCATATTTCATTGCATACATTTTCCTTACTCCCTGAAAGTGAAAATGTAAAATTGTTCACCCATCTTTTAATTAAAGAAGATGCTCACACCCTCTTTGGTTTTGTGGAGCAATTTGAGCGTGAAATCTTCAGGTTATTAATATCTGTATCAGGTGTGGGGGCTAGTACAGCAAGAACAATGTTGTCTTCTGTTGCGCCAAACAAAATTAAAGAAGCAATCGCACATGGGGATGTGGCGACAATTCAATCTGTTAAAGGCATTGGAGCCAAAACTGCCCAAAGAGTGATTCTCGATTTAAGAGATAAAATATTAAAAGTATTTGCTATTGATGATGTTTCAAGCATATCAAGCAATACAAATAAAGATGAAGCGTTATCTGCTCTGGAAACATTGGGGTTTTTAAGAAAGCAAGCTGAAAAAGTCTGTGATAGAATCTGTAGGGAAAATCCCGATGCTACGGTGGAAACAATTATTAAACTAGCTTTAAAAAATTTGTAAAAATTGGGCACTAAAAATTATTCTATCAGAAAAATTGGGGTTAATTATATAGTTTTAATTTTCAGTTTGTTTTTATTAAATATTTCTGTTCAGGCACAAGATACAGATCCAGAGCAAACTCCCGAGACAGAACAAGATACTACCAAAACCGGATTTTCAATGGGGCAAATGAATTTGCCCGACCCACCAAGTATCAGTGACTTATATATTTATGACCCTATATCTGAAATGTATATTTACAACCAGATGGTAGGGAGTTTTGCCATTTCATATCCTCTCGTGCTCACTCCCCAGGAATATCAGGATTTGATATTTGAAGAGGAAATGAAAGACTATTTCAAACAAAAAATAGATGCAGCAGACGGAAGGAAAGAAGGAACAGAAGAAGAACAAAAAAACCTATTGCCCAGTTTTTATGTGAATTCAAACTTTTTTGAAACCATTTTTGGAGGTAATGTAATAGAAGTTATTCCTCAAGGATCTGTTGAAATGGATCTCGGGGTATTATATACAAAACAAGACAACCCTTCTTTTTCACCCAGAAACCGAAGCAATCTTACTTTTGATTTCAATCAGCGCATAAGTTTAAGTTTATTGGGTAAAGTAGGGGAGAGACTTCAGATTACAGCGAATTATGACACCGAATCTACTTTTGATTTTCAAAATCAAATAAAACTTGAATATACACCCACAGAGGATGACATTATTCAAAAAATTGAAGTGGGTAATGTGAGTATGCCGTTAAACAGTTCGCTCATTCAGGGCGCGCAGAGTCTTTTCGGTGTAAAAACAGAATTGCAATTTGGTAAAACGAGGGTGACCGGTGTCTTTTCAGAGCAAAAGTCTGAATCGCGAAGCGTGGTGGCCCAGGGTGGTGGCACCATTAATGAATTTGATGTTTTTGCATTGGATTATGATGAAAACAGGCACTTTTTTCTGGGACACTATTTCAGGGAAAACTACGATCAGGCACTGGAACAATACCCTTTTATAAATACAAATGTTCAGATTACCAGAATAGAAGTTTGGGTGACAAATCTTACCAACAGTACAGATAATGTAAGAAATATTGTAGCATTACAAGACATTGGTGAAGCAAATCCTTCAGATATAGGGTTAAATTTTCCTCCGGGAGGATTTATTAACAGGCCCCCAAATTCATTTCCTGATAACAGGAACAATGATTTCAACCCCTTTGGCATTGAAGGAAATGAACAATCTATACTGAATTCCAATATCCGGAATATATCGACGATACAATCCGGATTTGGGGGAGTGCAAGTGAGTGAAGGTAAAGATTATGCCAAATTGGAAAATGCGAGAAGATTAATGCCCAATGAATATACGCTCCACAGCCAGCTAGGTTATATTTCACTAAACCAGCGTCTCAACAATGACGAGATACTAGCGGTTTCTTATCAATATACCGTTAACGGAAGGGTTTATCAAGTGGGTGAATTGTCCAATGGGGGCGTGGAAGCAACTACAGGCTCCCCCACAGAACCCGACCCAAACCCAACTCCCGACCCTAATGCTCCCCAACCGGGAGAAGGTCAAAACTTGATTGTGAAAATGTTAAAAAGCAACACTGTAAATGTAAACCAGCCCATTTGGGACCTGATGATGAAAAACATTTACAACCTTGACGCATTTCAACTCGAGCAAGATGATTTCAGGTTAAACATTTTATACACAGATCCTTCACCGCTCAATTATATAACACCTGCTGCAGGTTCAGCTGATTTCCCCGCAACACCTTTGCCTGAAGATGTTGAAGAAACCACTCTGTTAAGGGTTTTTAATTTAGACAGATTAAATTATACAAACGATCCGCAACAAGGGGGTGATGGTTTCTTTGATTTCCTTCCGGGACTTACAGTAGATGCTCAAAATGGGCGGATTATATTTACCACCGTTGAACCCTTTGGGAAACATTTATTTGATGAATTAAAGTCACCAGGAAGCGCTGAAAACTATGATGTCCCTGCTACCTATAATGCCAATCAGAATAAGTATGTGTTCCGTTCTCTTTACCGCACCTCAAAAATTGTTGCAGAGCAAGAAGACAGTGATAAAAACAAGTTTCAGTTAAAAGGAAGCTACAAGTCATCTGGTGCAGATGGTATTTCAATTGGAGCTTTCAATGTTCCACAGGGATCTGTCACGGTTACTGCAGGAGGAAGGGTTTTGGTAGAAGGGGTAGATTATACAGTCAATTACCAGTTGGGAAGGGTTCAGATATTAGACCAGGCATTGCTCAATTCAAATACTCCTATTCAAATTACTACTGAAAATAATGCTGTTTTTGGTCAGCAAACAAAGCGGTTTACCGGGTTAAATGTGGAGCACCAATTCAATGAAAACTTTTTAATTGGTGCTACTTATTTGAATTTGAATGAGCGCCCCTTGACACCCAAAACAAATTTAGCTTCAGAACCCATTAACAATACAATTTTAGGCTTTAATGCAAATTATTCAACGCAGGTTCCTTTTTTAACCCGTTTGGTTAACAAGTTGCCTAATATTGATACAGATGTAGAATCCAGTCTTTCATTAAGAGGAGAGTTTGCATACCTCATACCCGGTTCACCAAAAGTTTCAGATTTTGAAGGAAAAACTACGGTATATGTTGACGATTTTGAAGGCTCACAAACCTTGCTTGATATAAAGGCACCCCTTTCTTGGGCACTTGCCAGTACACCTGTAGATTTTGGGGGCGATCTTGACAATAACAATCCGGCCTATAATTATAACAGGGCCAAGCTGGCTTGGTATACGATTGATCCGATATTTTATAGTTCACAAAGACCTGACGGAATTTCAAATGATGACCTGTCTACCTATGCTACTAGAAGGTTGTTTATCAATGAAATTTTTCCTGATACAGATATTGTTCAAGGGCAAACACAAGCCGTTTTTTCACTGGATTTATCTTATTTTCCTTCAGAAAGAGGGCCCTACAACTTTAATCCTGAAGCAGGTGGCACAAATACACTTCCTAATCCGGCTTCACGTTGGGCCGGGATTACTAGGTCATTATCAACTACAGATTTTGAAAGATCAAATGTAGAGTATATTCAGTTTTGGGTGATGGATCCTTTTATTTATGATGAAAATGCTACTAACAATGGCGGTCAATTAAAGTTTAACCTGGGAAGCATCTCTGAAGACATACTTAAAACAGGAAGAAAACAATATGAAAACGGGCTCCCGCCTGATGGTGGTACCGAAGGAACACGACCCACCATTTATGGTAAAGTCCCCACAAACCAATCGCTGGTATATGCATTTGATACCGAAGGACCACAACGTGCAAATCAGGACTTGGGACTTGATGGTGCAAGTGATGCTGAAGAAGCAAATTTATTTCCTGATTATGGAGGATTGCCGGATCCTGCCGGTGACAATTATACTTATTTCTTACAGGCTGATGGTGGAATAGTTGACAGGTATAAAGATTATAACGGTACGCAAGGAAACTCACCGGTAGAAGTTACACAAACAAACCGGGGATCAACAACATTACCGGATGTTGAAGATTACAACCGCGACAATACCATGAATACTGTCGACAGTTATTTTGAATATGAAATTGACTTTTTTCCGGGTATGGATGTTGATAACAATCCCTTTATTACAGATGTTAGGGAGCTTGAAGTAGAACTTCAAAACAACGAAACACAAGCGGTGCGATGGATTCAGTTCAAAGTGCCTATAAGTACTCCAACACGTGCTGTAAATGGCATTACAGATTTCAGGTCAATACGTTTTATGCGAATGTTTTTAACCGATTTTGAAGAAGAAATCACCTTGCGGTTTGGGTCACTTGATTTGGTAAGGGGAGATTACAGAAGGTTCACACAAAGCCTCAACCCTTCAGGAATTCTTCCTGAAAACAGCAACACCACCTTTGAAGTGGAATCTGTAAGTATCGAAGAAAATTCAGGCAGACAACCCATTCCTTATGTGCTTCCTCCCGGTATCGAAAGGGAAGAACTTATCAATAACAACACCAATGTTCGTCAAAATGAACAATCTTTAGCCATAAGGGTTTGTGATTTGGAACCAGAAGACGGGCGTGCCGTCTTCAAAAATTACAATATTGATATGCGTCAGTATAAGAACCTTGAAATGTTTATACACGCAGAGTCATTGCTCAACCAGATTCCATTAAACGATGGCGATCTCGTGGCTTTTATTCGTATGGGGAACGACTTGACGCAAAATTTTTATGAAATAGAGATACCTCTTAATCCCACTAATTTTGGTGCCTCAACACCTGATGAAATTTGGCCAGTAGAAAACAGGTTAAACCTTCCCTTAAACTTATTGCAGGAAGTGAAAACACTTGTGCTGGGTAACCCTGAAATCTATGATTTGAGCGAAGTGGTTTTCTTCAATGAGGCTGACCTAGAAGGGGGAACATCTGGGCCTGAAAATGATATGCGCATCGGGATAAAGGGAAACCCAAGTTTTGGTTCGGTAAGGACAATTATGTTGGGTCTTAAAAACAATACAAACAATAATCTTTGTGGCGAAGTGTGGTTTAATGAGATGCGTCTTTCTGAGTTGAAGAATGAAGGGGGATGGGCTGCAGTAGCCAGTATGGATGTTAATTTAGCCGATTTTGCAACGATAAGCGCAACAGGAGGGAGATCTACTGCCGGTTTTGGCTCGATAGAGCAAGGCCCTAATGAAAGAAGCCTTGAAGATGCACAACAATATGACGTTGTAACCAATTTTAATATGGGACAATTGCTTCCCCGAACCTGGGGTATACAACTTCCATTTAATTACGCAATTGGAGAAGAATTGATTACCCCCCTTTACGACCCTGAATTTCAGGATATAGAATTGGAAACAAGAATTGATAATGCGGCCAGTACAGCAGAAGGAGATCGCATAAGGGAGCAATCTGTTGATTATACAAAACGTCAAAGCGTTAATTTTATAGGAGTAAGGAAAGAACGTACCGGTGATAAAAAACCACAGCCGTATGATATTGAAAACGTCACCCTCTCTTATTCATATAACCAGGTCGACCACAATAGTTTTGAAGTGGAAGAATCTCTTGAACAAGATGTGAGAGTGGGCGCAACATATGATTATAGCTTTACACCCAAAACATATGAGCCGTTTAAGAAAAATGATTCCTTATTTAGAAGCAGTTACTGGCAGTTGTTAAAAGACTTTAATATTAATTATTTGCCCACAAATATTTCTGCCAGTTCAAATATTATCAGGCAATACAACGAGCAAAAATTCAGGGAAGTTAACCCGGAACCCGGAAACCTTGGGTTGCCCACACTTTATCAACGCAATTTTTTATTTGACTGGCAATATGCTGTGAATTACAATTTGACCAATTCATTGCGTTTTAACTTTAATGCTTCAAACAACAGGATTGTACGCAACTTTATTGATGATGATGGTATTATAGATAACGAAATTGGAGTCTGGGATGGGTTTTTTGATGTAGGTGAACCCAACCAACATTTCCAAACACTACAGGTCAATTATGATCTCCCTTTCGGCAAAGTGCCTTTCCTTCGGTTTGTTAGAGCAACATATTCTTATACAGGAAATTACCAATGGCAGAGGGGAAGCGATTTGTTCAGGAATATCGAGTTGGAACTTGAAGACGGAACGGTGGGGGTTTTCGATTTAGGTAATACGGTACAAAATTCAAATACCCATCGCATCAACTCAACTCTTGATATGAATAACTTCTATCGTTATGTTGGGTTAACAAAAAGAAGACCTTCACGTCAAGCAGGAGGAGCTGGTCAAAATGATAGAGGAAATGCTCAGGACGGTACTGAAGGCGACGGTGAAGAAGGCGAACGCAGTTTGCGTGAAAGCAATGAAGAGAGAGGTGGTGGCACCCTTAGAGGTCAAGATGGTGGGGGTACTGGTGTAGGTGCACCACAGGCCTCATTGAGCACAGGCGACAAAGCATATAATACCGCTATCGGGTTGCTTACGGCAATCAAGAGGGCGCAGTTTAACTATCAGGAAAACAATGGAATTTACTTACCGGGTTACCTTAATGGGGTTGGATTTATGGGATCCTTAAAACCTTCGGTGGGCTTTGTTTTTGGCGGTCAGGGTGAAGTAAGGGAGCTTGCGGCACGCAAAGGATGGTTGACAATTTACCCCGAATTTAATGAACAATATACCGAGGTTGAAAACATACAGTTGGACTATCAGACCAATATTGAATTGTTACCCGATTTAAAAATAGACCTGAACGGAAGAAGGGCTTATTCAGAATCATTTGCTGAAAATTATGTTGTTCAAAATGACCAATATCGTTCTTTAACACCCCGCACATTTGGAAACTTTAATATTTCCACGATGTTAATTAAAACGGCCTTTTCTACGAGCGATGAAAATTCATCTGAAACTTTTGAAAAATTCAGGGAAAACAGGCAAATAATAGCCAGACGCCTTGCAGAAGAATTTTATGGAACAACAACGTATCCCGGTTCTGATGAAGAATATCCTGTTGGTTTTGGAAGAAACAACCAGGCCGTTTTATTACCGGCGTTTTTATCTGCTTATTCGGGAACAGATCCCTCAAAAGTTAAAACTGGTATTTTTAGGAATTTCCCAATCCCCAACTGGGATTTGCGTTATACCGGTTTGATGAAAATTGATTGGTTTAAGAAAAATTTTAAACGATTTTCAGTTCAACACGGCTACCGGGCTGATTATACAGTGAACCAATTTGAAACAAACCTTGATTACGATAGAAATAACCCTATTGAAATAGACCAATCGGGGAATTTTAAAAATGAAACGATTCTTTCAAATGTAAATCTTATAGAACAATTTAGCCCGCTGGTTAAATTGGATTTTGAAATGCAAAATTCTATAAGGATATTAACCGAAATCAGAAAAGACAGGGCGCTGTCATTAAGTTTTGCCAACAACTTGCTTACCGAAATTCAGGGAATGGAGTATATCGTAGGGTTGGGTTACAGAATAAAAGATTTGAGAATTGGGACAAACTTTGGGGGTAACCAGCAAATCATGAGAAGTGACTTAAACTTCAAACTTGATTTATCCATGCGGGATAACATAACAATCATACGGTACCTAGATGTAAATGATAACCAGGTAACTTCAGGGCAAACAATTTATGGAATCCAGTTTACGGCAGATTATGCATTGAGCAAGAATTTAACAGCGTTGTTTTATTATGATCATTCATTTTCAGAATATGCAATTTCTACTGCTTTCCCCCAGACAACTATTAGGGGTGGTTTAACACTGCGATATAATTTTGGGAATTAAAAATTCAATAAATTTACAATCTATAATATTTAAACAAACTAAAAAATGAACATACCGGAAAACTTAAAGTACACAAAAGACCACGAATGGATAAAAATTGATGGAGATATCGCAACGGTTGGAATTACAGATTTTGCTCAAAAAGAATTGGGCGATATTGTTTATGTTGAGGTTGATACTGTTGGTGAATCCTTACAAGTAGAAGAGGTTTTTGGGACAGTTGAAGCTGTAAAAACTGTTTCAGATTTATTTTCACCCTTGTCAGGTGAAATTATGGAATTCAATGAACAACTCGATTCAGAGCCTGAAAAAGTTAACACAGATCCCTATGGAGAGGGATGGATGATAA
This sequence comes from Flavobacteriaceae bacterium, assembly GCA_040903465.1. Taxonomy (GTDB): domain Bacteria; phylum Bacteroidota; class Bacteroidia; order Flavobacteriales; family Flavobacteriaceae; genus Planktosalinus. The sequence continues at coordinate 776 of JBBDVI010000141.1, read as the reverse complement.
AAATCAAAATTTCTGATACATCAGAGATAGAAAAACTAATGGATGATAAAGCTTATAAAGAGCTTGTGGGGGTCTAAGATACTTCTTGTTTCAGCATTTCTATACACGGCTGCGATAACTATAGGATCACTGATAAGTTCAGAGGATATACCTAAACTGGAGGTTGCTATTTCTGATAAATTAATCCATTTTGTTGCATATGGTTTTTTGGTTTTTATCTGTTTTTTATACTCTTTTGTAACCTTCAAACACGTTAGCTACTTAAAAAATCTTTTAATTGTAGCCCTTTTTAGTTTTATTTATGGTATAATTATTGAAGCACTACAAGGTGTAGTCGTTTTGTCAAGAGAAGCTGATTTTCAAGATATCATAGCAAACTTTGCCGGTATATCTTTTGCCGTTTTAATACTCGTTTTAATACGAAAAAAAATATTAAACTTAAAAAGTATAAATTAGCTTTAATATAAAACAGAATTTACATATTTTAGCAACTATAAAACAGAAAAACTATGGAGCCTAAAAAAAATCCAAAAGCAGATCTCACCAAAAGAAGCGTATTATTCTTCCAAATAGGAATGATTATCATGCTTTTTGTGGCGTGGCAAGCTATTGAATGGAAGACCTACGACAAAGACGCAGTCGATATTGGTCAACTGGACCTGGATGATGAGGATGAAGAAGAAATACCAATCACAGAATTTATTCCACCGCCGCCGCCACCACCACCACCACCACCGGCTCCCGAAGTTATCGAGGTAGTTGAAGATGAAGAAGAA
>JBBDVI010000140.1:0-18922 GCA_040903465.1 Flavobacteriaceae bacterium | reverse complement strand
CCGAAGATTATTACACCCTCCCTTTAGGAAAAGCATCTCTTTTAAAGGAAGGAAGTGACGTTACCATTGTAACGTATGGTGCAGGAGTGCATTGGGCACTGGAAACCCTGGAGCAAAATCCTGATATTAAAGCTGATTTAATAGACTTAAGAACCTTGCAGCCCCTTGACGAAGGTACCATATATACTTCCGTAAGAAAAACTGGAAAAGTCATTATCCTTCAGGAAGATTCTCTTTTTGGAGGAATTGCATCAGATATTAGTGCACTAATTACAGAAAATTGTTTTGAGTATTTGGACGCACCTGTGAAACGGGTAGGCAGTTTAAACACTCCCATTCCGTTTGCTTCACAATTGGAAAGCAAGTACCTCTCAAAAAACCGTTTTAAAAATTCTCTTATCGAAATATTAAATTATTAATGTTTTAACAAAAAAAGTTAAATCATTACCAATAATTTAATGCTTCTGGTATTTTACTTTATCTTTAGGGTACTAATCACAAAATTTATTATTATGGTACGATGGATTGTTATTTTTTTAATCATTGCCTTAGTGGCAGCAATTTTTGGATTTGGCGGAATAGCAGCCGGTGCTGCAGGCATTGCTAAAATTATCTTCTATATCTTTATTGTTCTTTTAGTGTTAAGTCTACTTTTTAGATTATTCAAAAGATAAAAAATATTTTAATTTACAATATTCAATTAACTTTTTTAAAACCAATTATCAATGAAGAAAATATTTGTTTTATTTATAGCAACAGCCTTGCTTTTAGCCTGTGCAACACCTCAAGCGGTACGCGATAGTGAAAAAGTAATTAAAGGCGAATGGGTGCTTAATTCTATCACTCATAATGAGAGTGGTACTTATGCAATTAATTTGTTTAATGACACAAACAAAGATTGCTTTGAAGGCAGTACTTGGAAATTTATTCCTAACAACAATACGGGCACTTACACTATTAACGGTGCCGGATGCCCTGTAGGTGAAAGATATTTTATATTTACAATTCAGGAAGTTGATGCAACCTCGGGGTATTATGATTTTTTATTAAAACCCACAGATGAAAGAGGGAAATCAGAAACAAACCAAGGTTTCAGAACACGTTTGGCACACATCTCAGAGAGCAATATGACTTGGGAACAAAACCTTACGTTTGATGGAAAGCCTTTTAAACTAATAATGAACTTTACAAAAAATTAATCAATTATGAAAAAAATATTTAAATCCGCAGGTTTACTTGCAATGACTATAGCCTTAGTTTCTTTAACCATAAGTTGTGATGCAACCAGAAATGCAAGCAATGCACAAAAAGGTGCCGTTATAGGTACTGCAGGTGGTGCTGTTTTGGGTGCCATCTTGGGTAATAATGTTGGAAGTGGCGAAAACAGTGAAATAGGAGCCGTTATTGGTGGAGTTGTCGGTGGTACCGCAGGGGTGCTTATTGGTAACCGAATGGATAAACAAGCTCAAAAAATTGAAGAAGAAATCCCGGGTGCTCAAGTAGAGCGTATTGATGATGCGATTGTGATTACCTTTGATGAAGGTAGCGGTGTGTTTTTTGACACAAACAAAGCAAACATAAATGCACAATCCAGGGAAAATTTGGATAAACTTTCCAATGTGATGAAAGAATATGCAGATACTAATATTTTGGTAGTAGGACATACAGATAGTACTGGACCATACGATTTTAATATGACCTTGTCCAGAGACCGTGCTATGGCTGTAACAAATTATCTTACTGCCAAGGGATTAAGCGCAGGTCGTTTTACCACTAAGTGGTTCGGACCTGATCAGCCCACACATGATAACAGTACTGCTGAAGGACGTGCAAAAAATCGTCGCGTTAATGTTGCAATCGTTCCTAATGAGAAAATGATTGAAGACGCTAAAGAAGAAGCTGGAGAAAATTAATCCCTTTTTTTAATGCATTGCAGAGGCTAAATTATAAGTTGAAACTTATTCTTTAGCCTCTTTTTTAATAACGCGATTATCTTTCAAAATTAGTATCTTAACCACAATGAATACAGACTACAATATTATCATTATTGGAGGTGGTTTGGCAGGATTGACAGCTGCTCTACATCTTTCAAGTCAAAAACTTTCCGTTTTGGTAATTGAAAAAAACAGTTTTCCAAATCATAAAGTCTGTGGTGAATATATATCCAACGAAGTGCTTCCATATCTTCAATCGCTGGGAATTATGCCTTTCGACTCCGGTGCACACCCAATCGACATATTATCATTGTCAACCCTTTCCGGAAAGAAGGTCGAACAAAAACTTTCGTTAGGCGGGTTTGGAATCAGCAGATATACCTTGGATTATTTAATGGCTGAAGAAGTAAAGAAAAAAGCAGTAGTCAAGAAAGAGCGTGTTGAGCAAATTTTTTTTAATGAAAACGTTTTTACGGTTAAGACATCAGAAGGAAATAGCTATACATCAGAATTTGTAATTGGTGCCTTCGGAAAACGTTCCAACCTCGATAAAGAATTAAAGAGAAATTTCGTTGAAAAAAAATCACCCTGGTTGGCAGTAAAAGCACATTACGAATGTGATTTTCCCGATAATGTAGTTGCATTACATCACTTTGACGGAGGTTATTGCGGTTTGTCAAAAGTTGAAAATAACCAGGTAAATATGTGTTACCTCGCAAATTATAATTCGTTTAAAAAGCACAAAAACATCCCTGAATTTGAAAAAGAGGTTTTATCAAAAAATCCTTTTTTAAAAGAATTTTTAAAATATGCAACCTCTGTATTTGAGACACCCCTTGCAATCAGTCAAATTTCTTTTGAAACAAAAAAGCCTGTTGAAAACCACATATTTATGACAGGTGACAGTGCAGGATTAATACATCCTTTGTGTGGCAACGGTATGGCAATGGCTGTACACGGGGCTAAAATCATCTCAGAAATGCTTATAGATTATTATTGTGATAAATCAATTTCCAGGGAAACTTTGGAAAAACGATACACTCAAAAATGGAAATCAGTCTTTCAAAAAAGGTTATATACTGCAGCAATTCTTCAAAAAATATTGATGCGTCCGGCAGCATTAAGCCTTGGAGTGCAGGCCGCATTTTTTATTCCGGGTGCCTTGCCTCATATTATCAAAAGGACCCATGGTAAAAAAATACACGCATAATTAAATATGTTTATAAACACAACATACAGAACAGAAGAGAAGGAAATCATGGATGATTTGTCTTTGCACGATGCTGAAATCAAAGATGTGTTTGAGGACATCAATACAGTAAACCATTATCTTGGCGGAAATAAAATAACACTGAATGGAATACAACAACTTATAAAAAACATACCCAAAGGGAAAGAAATTACAATCACCGATTTAGGATGTGGAGATGGAGAAATGCTGGCGTACTGTGCACGGTATGCGCGCAAATACAAACATAATTTTAAATTGTCAGGCATTGACATAAATCCACAAATTATTGAAGAAGCAAAAGAAAAAATGAAAAACTTCCCGGAAATAACATTCATTAATGAAGATGTTTATTCTAAAGAATTTGCAAAAAACAAAGTTGATATTTTTCTCTGCACCTTAACCTTGCATCATTTTGATGACAATCAGATTGAAAACCTTCTGGCTACTTTGTCCAATCAAGCCAGACTGGGGATTGTTATTAATGATTTACACAGGAATAAACTGGCTTATGGATTGTTCAAAATGTTCAGTAGTTTTTTTTTAAAAACTAAAATTGCAAAAAATGACGGACTGGTATCCATCCTCCGTGGATTTAAAAGAAAAGAACTCGAAACATTTTCAAATAAACTCAATAGTAATAAGCACACCATTAACTGGAAATGGGCCTTTCGTTATCAATGGATTATACAAAAACAATGAGCGTAAAAATAACAGTAACAACAAAACAACTTCCTGAGTATTCCAGAAATACAGAAGAAATAACACCTCTTTTGGAATCCTGGCTTACGGGGCAAAATGAGCGTTTCAAAAGAAAAGTATTTAAAATATTTGAAAACGCTGCCGTTGATAAACGCTATTCCATTATGGAACCCGGCGAAGTTTTTACAGCAACTTCCTTTGAGGACAAAAATGCGATTTACGTCAGGGAAGTTAAAAAATTAGGTGAAAAAGTGCTACAAAAGGCCCTTGATAAAATAAACTGGAACCCTGAAGACTTGGATTACTTGATTACTGTAAGCTGTACAGGGATTATGATTCCTTCTTTAGATGCTTATTTAATCAACAGTTTGAAGTTGCGTCAGGATGTCGTGCGTCTACCTGTTACAGAAATGGGATGCGCTGCGGGCATTTCGGGCATTTTATATGCAGAACAATTTCTAAAAGCAAATCCCGGTAAAAAAGCAGCCGTTATAGCGGTTGAAAGCCCTACGGCCACCTTTCAGCTTGATGATTATTCCATGGCAAATATTGTGAGTGCTGCCATTTTTGGCGATGGTGCAGCCTGTGTGTTGCTGTCATCTGAAAAAGAAGCCAAAGGTCCTGAAATGATGGCTTCTGAGATGTATCATTTCTATGACGCCGAAACTATGATGGGTTTCGATCTTACAAACAATGGTCTAAAAATGATTCTCGATCAAAAAGTTCCGGAGACCATTGCCTCTCATTTTCCCGATATCATCCACCCATTCTTGAAAAAAAACAACCTTGAAATTGCAGAGATTGACCACTTAATTTTCCATCCCGGCGGTCGCAAAATTCTTGAAACCGTTGATGAACTCTTTGGTTCTATGGGGAAAAATATTGATGATACCAAGGAGGTGTTGCGCTTGTATGGCAATATGAGCAGTGCAACGGTTTTGTATGTCCTGGAGCGGACTATGGACAAAAAACCAAATAAAGGGGACTATGGGCTGATGCTCAGTTTTGGCCCGGGTTTTTCAGCGCAACGTGTTTTATTAAAATGGTAACTTTAAAAGATATTTTAAATGGAGTTTATAGATAAAAATTATTGGGCTTTGATTCTTGGCGGAAGCAGCGGCCTGGGTCTGGGAACAGCAAAAAAGCTTGCTAAACATGGTATGAACCTGTGCATAGTGCATCGTGACCGAAAGGAAAATTTAACCCAAATTCACGAAGAATTTGAACGCTTACGCGAAAGTGGAATCACGGTAATTTCCTTTAATACAGATGGCCTTAAGGAAGAGGGAAGAAATGAAGTTCTGAACGCAATGAAGGAGTCAATGGGTGAGAACGGAAGCGTGTGCGTGCTGGTGCACAGCATCGCAAAAGGAAACTTAAAACCTATGAATCCTGCAGCAGGCAATGTTCTGGAGAACGCAGATTTTCATATCACCATTGATGCTATGGCCATAAGTTTATATGATTGGACCAAAAGCCTGATTGACCGAATGATGTTCAGTGCATCGGCACGTGTAATTTCCTTTACCAGTGAAGGCAATACCAAGGCTTGGCCCTATTATGGCGCTGTTTCTGCTGCTAAAGCAACGCTGGAGGCCATCACCCGCAATATGGCGGTGGAATTTGCAGATTTGGGTATAACGGCAAACTGTATTCAGGCCGGGGCAGTTGATACGCCTTCGTTTCGAGCCATTCCCGGAAGTGATAAGTTCGCCGCGATAGCCTTAAAAAAGAATCCATTTAACCGATTGACTACTCCTGAAGATATAGGAAATGTGGTTTACCTTTTATGCAAGGATGAGGCTGCCTGGATCAATGGTGTCGTATTAAAAGCCGATGGTGGCGAAAGCTTAAAATAAAATGACAAAGGAAGAAATCATAGCACTTTTGCCTTACGGGAATGACTTTTTATTTGTCGACACACTGCAGGAAATTTCAGAAAAGGGAATCATAGGCACTTATACTTTTCGTGAAGATGAAGTATTCTATAGTTCGCATTTCAAAGAAGTAGCAATTACCCCCGGGGTTATTTTAATCGAGTGTATGGCACAGATAGGGTTGGTTTGTTTGGGCATTTGGACACAAAGAGAGAACCTGTCTCAAAATACACCAATTACAGGCTTTCAGGTGGCACTGGCGCAAAGCGAAGTAGAATTCTTAAAGCCTGTGTACCCAAAAGAAATGGTTACTGTTACTTCAGAACTCATCTATTTTCGTTTTCAGAAATTGAAATGTAAAGTAAAAATGACCAATACAAAAGGAGAAATAGTGTGCAAAGGTATTTTAAGTGGAATGGTTAAAGGTGATTTACTTGAAAAATAACAATTCAAATATTCGTGTGGTAGTTACCGGCCTGGGTGTAGTTGCGCCCAATGGTGTTGGACTAGAGGAATTTTCAGAATCAATAAAAAAAGGTGTTTCAGGCATTCGGTTTTTCCCGGAACTGGAAAAATTGAATTTCTCCTGCCAGATAGGAGGGATGCCGGAGATTTCGGAAGAGCTAAAACGCAATTATTTCACAGAACTCCAACTCAAAAACTTTAACAGCAACGGTATTCTTTATGGTGTGATAGCCGGTATGGAGGCATGGAAACACGCTGGACTCTCTTTGCATAAAAAAGAAGTTGATTTTGATACAGGGACGATTTTTGGAGTGGGAACCCTTGGCGTTGATAAATACCGCGAAAGCATTCATTTGATTGATGCCGGAAAAACGCGTCGTTTGGGAAGCACCTCTGTGCAGCAAACTATGAGTAGCGGTGTGAGTGCTTATCTGGGCGGTATGCTTGGTTTGGGCAATATCGTTACTTCCAATTCGTCTGCATGCACCACCGGCACAGAAGCCATTGCTCTGGCTTATGAGCGCATCAAAGCCGGAAAGGCCAAACGAATCCTTGCCGGCAGCACAAGCGATGGCGGACCCTATGTCTGGGCAGGGTTTGATGCGATGCGCATTCTTCCTTATGGTTTTAATGATAACCCTACTAAAGGTTCACAACCCATGAGCGCTACTGCTTCGGGTTTTGTTCCCGGATGTGGGGCGGGAGCGCTCGTTTTGGAAACACTGGAAAGCGCAGAAGCACGTGGTGCAAATATCTATGCAGAAATCATTGGGTCTGCAATCAATAGTGGTGGTCAACGCAACGGCGGCAGTATGACGGCACCCAATCCTGTAGCCGTACAACGATGTATAAAAGGCGCATTGGAAGACGCCGGTATTTCAGGAAAAGAAATAGATGCCATCAACGGTCACTTAACAGCGACTACAAAGGATGCTGAGGAAATTACAAACTGGGCAAGATCCTTGAAACGGGAGGGAAGTGATTTTCCGTTTATCAATTCGTTGAAAGGGATGACCGGTCACTGCCTGAGCGCAAGCGGAAGTATTGAAGCTGTCGCAACCGTGCTGCAATTGTATGAAGACTTTTTATTTCCAAACGTGAATTGTGAAGACATTCATCCAGACATCCTCAAAGTAATTGATACTGAATGCATTCCGCGAAAGCGAAAAAATGTAACTTTAAATTGTGTTGCAAAAGCCAGTTTTGGTTTTGGAGATGTCAATGCGTGTCTTATCTTTAAGAAAAAAAACAATGACTGATAAAGAAATCTATACCAAACTGGAAAACATCATTAAAGATTACCTTCCTGAAGAAGTTTCAAAAGAAAATATCAAACTTGATAGCGATTTAACCAAAGAATTAAACATCAATTCATCGCATCTGGTAGACATTGTCCTGGATGTGGAAGATACCTTTAACATTGCCCTGAGCAATGATGACATGGAGTCTTTGCGCACGGTAAATGATGCTCTGCAAATTATAAAACAAAAGTTATAAAAAAGGAAATTTACTCGTTTTTATTGTATTGAGTGTCAGGTTTTGCAAGTTTTAAAACGTCAGTCATCATTTTTACATACACGGCTTTTTTACCGCGTGTAGCAATGGGGTAAACCAATACTTCAGGGTGGTTTTGCAATATCTTAACAGCGTCTTCAGTCCCAAAGGAAGCGTTTTTATCAACCTTTTCCTGTAAAACGGGATGTTCTTTTTCAAGAAGATCGGCTACTTTTCCACCAAGCATTTCTGCCAGTTCAACCCATTGTGTGCCGGTTACTTTTGTTTTTTTTATGTTTATGGCATTTAATTTTGCGTCTGAAGATTCTGCATAGGCCAGGGCTTCTTTTGATAATTTATGATCAGGGAAATAATAAAAATTTAACTGTCGCTCACTTTCTGATAGTACTCCCATTTCGTCTTGATTAGTCATGTTGGTTATATTTATGTAAAACTTAAAAATACAACTTTTGTTAGATTTGGCAAACTGCCTTAACATCACTTTAGGTTATATTCAGGAAAAATATGTATCTTAATACTTTAAAAAGAATCACTAAAAATATTTAATAAATGCGAATTTTAAAAAAAATTATTCTTACCATCTTTGTAATCCTCATCGCTATTTTTGCTGTCCAAAACAGCCAGTCAACAACCATTGAATTTTTTAACTGGAGTGTCAAACTGCCTGTTTCTATTGTAATAATTTTGGTATATATTCTGGGAATGACAACGGGTGGTATTCTTTCATCTGTTTTAAGGAAATTAGCAGAACCTAAAAAAGTTAAACCCACATCAAATTATAACCCTGAATCTTAAAATTTTATATCAAAAAATATGCAACAAGAGCAATTGAACAATCCTTTGCAGGGCGTTACACTCTTAAAAATGCTGGAGTTTTTAATTGAGAAACACGGTTGGGAAACCCTTGGTGAAAAAATTCCTATAAGATGTTTTACCCATAACCCATCCCTTAAATCAAGTTTGGCTTTTTTACGTAAAACCCCTTGGGCCAGGGAGAAAGTCGAGCGATTGTATTTAAGAAGTTTGTGAGGTTTTAATATGTATTTATCATCCTGATAAAATTTACTTAACTTTATATATAGATTGCTGAATAATAATAATATTTATTGATTATTTACTTGAAATTTAAAAAGCATGTGGAATAAGATTTTAATTTTAATTAAGAGGCCTTACCGAAAGTTCATTAACAGTATTGCATTTTACCCTATCATATTTACTATCGTTTTTTTATTGGTTTCTTATTTCAGTATTGCATTTGATTTTTCCAAGGAGGGCCGGGAACTTAAAAGAGAATTGGAATGGCTGGGTTTGAGAGATGCTGCAACAGCCAGAAGCATTGCCTCTTCCATAGTTGCAGGGCTTATTTCATTGACCGTCTTTAGTTTTTCTATGGTGATGATTGTCTTGAACCAAACGGCATCACAGATGAGCAACCGCATCCTAGACAGCTTAATAGGCAGCAGGTTTCAGCAAACAGTATTGGGTATTTATATAGGAACCATCGTTTATGCACTCTTTCTACTAACTATGGTAGTTGATTCTGATAATCATTCAAGTGTGCCAATACTTAGCACTTACTTCCTGATGGTGCTCACTATTTTTGATCTCTTTCTTTTTATTTATTTTTTACATTATATCACACAATCTGTGAAGTATAAAGTGATTATCGAAAGGGCTTATGAAAAGACTTGGGCGTCCATGAAAAAGTATTGCATCATGGCAAAGCAAGCTGAAACACTTCCACAACCTGAAAACGGTTATTTATTTTATGCACCCAAATCTGGATTATATCTTGGTTTTAATGAAAAAGCACTTAAAAAAATAGGAGAGGAGCTGGATTGTACATTTTACTTTTTGCAAAAAGGGGGTACTTTTATTTTAGAGGGAATGCCGCTAATAAGTGTTAATAAGGAATTATCCCAACCACAGTCAAAAAATGTATTGGACAGTATATATATCCACTTAAGTGAGTCAATTGAAGAAAATTATCTTTATGGGTTCAAGCAATTGTCAGAAGTAGCTATTAAAGCGCTCAGCCCGGGGATAAACGACCCCGGGACTGCTGTTTTGAGTTTAAGGTCACTTTTTCAACTTTTATCGTTTCGGCTGTCACATCATCCCAAACAAACTTTTATAAATACAAACAACCAATTGAGGATTGTTACAAGAGATAAAACCTTTGAAGATATATTTTCAGAAACGGTACTGCCTATATGGAATTACGGAAAAAATGACCGAACAATTCAAGATGAGCTTTATTCATTGCTTAATCAATTTCAGACAATATATAATCCCATTCTGCTAAAGGGGCTCTTTCAGGAAATTAAAGAGAAAATAAATGAACGTTATTTAGAACCATAAAAAATAGTAACTTGAACACTTAATTACTACAAATGGATTTCAATTCTTTTTTTGAACAAGTTAAAGTTGCTTTCCGGGAAAACTGGAATGAGTTGGTAAGTAATATGCCTGAGATTGTTCTCAGTATTTTAATAGTAGTTATTGGTATTTTAATTTCAAACTTCCTTACACGTTTATTCAGAAGGACTGTAGCAAGAAAATCAAAAGACCCCTTGATGACAAATTTTTTGTCAAAATTTTTCAAGACCGTTTTAGTAATTTTGGTAATTATGTTTGCTTTGAACACTGCCGGACTCAGCAACATCGCCACAGCTATATTTACTGCAGCAGGAGCTTCAGCTTTGATTTTTGGATTTGCATTTAAGGACATTGGTGAAAATTTTATTTCAGGTGTAATACTCTCCTTTAACAGGCCTTTTGATGTTAATGATACGGTTTTGGTTGATGATATATTCGGAAAGGTAAAGGCCATGGAGTTTCGGTATACCAAACTTAAAACATTTGATGGCCGGGATGTGTATATACCCAACAGCCATATCATAAAAAAACCCGTATTCAATTATACCGAAGACGGATTTTTCAGGCAGGAATTTCTTGTGGGGATTGCATATGAAGACAGTATTGAACACGCCCGTGAAATAATTTTACAAACCATTAAAAATGCAACAGGTGTCATTGAAGATGAAACGCACGAAGTTGTTGTTGCTGTGGATGAATTGGGGGTGAGTACTGTTAATTTAAAAGTCTTGTTTTGGGTTCACACACGCGAATTCAGAAGGCATGCTGTTCAGATAAGAAGCGATATAATTTCCAAAGTAAAAGACGCACTTCTTGAAAACAAAGTAAACCTTCCCGGAGATATAAAAGAAATTAAACTCTATGGCAATGAAGAATCCCTTCGTGTGAGCATTACCAAGGAGTCGTAATACTTTTTTAGGTCCTTGTTAAGATATAAACTAAATTTTTATTAGCGTGTATTTTGTATACTACTTAAAACCTTTTTCATTTAAATTTTGTAACTTTAGGTGAAACAAAAATCAAGACCAATGAAAAAAATATTGATTGCCCTTGACTATCATCCTGTTTCTGAAAAAGTGGCAGAAGCCGGATACAGAGTGGCAAAAAATCTAAACGCAGAAGCTTGCCTGTTGCACGTTATTGCAGATGCTTCTTACTATGAAATAAGCTATCCTGAATTTATGGGTTATGTTTCTGTCCCGGAAGTGGGAGACAGTGAGGGAAAAATTAATGATATGAAACAAACAGGGGAAGACTTTCTAAAAACAGCCGCAGAACACTTCAATGACCCTTCAATTAAAACCCACCTGGCAGAAGGAAAAGCCAAAAATGTCATTCTAAACTATGCAGAAGAGTGGGGGGCAGATATGATTGTAATGGGGACCCATAGCCACAATGTATTAAAAAAAATGATATTGGGCACTGTTGCTGCTTCGGTTATTGAGCGGTCAAAGGTTCCAATTTACCTCATTCCTGTTAAAAAATAGCACTTTGCTTTGTCTCACTAAATATCCTTTCAGAATATTTCATGCATTTGCATGATTGTAAAGTTGTCTATCCAATTTCTTTGGCACTATATTATAGCAAATGAAATAAGTTATGAATTATAGGACTTCCTTTTTTCCTTTGCGTAAATAAATCTTCATCAAGCAGGTGTATTGTTTTACCGGAATGCTAAAGGGTCTTTTCCTCAACAATTGCTTTCATTGAAATAGTATTATCATAATAACAAACCAACAAAATAAAATACACTTTGTTTCACATCTTTTAACATTCAGCACGTTAGATTTAGCATAGCGTTAATAGCCTGAAGAGAGAAGTTTTAATACCTTGATGAATAATTATTAAAACACAAATTATGAAAACTGACAATTTATTTAATAAAGAAGCCTTGGAAAAATTACAATCCATGACAGAGGGAATTAAAGTCGCAATGTTGCTTACCAATCTCAAAACAGTTCCCATAAATGTAAACCCCATGACCACTAAAAAGGTTGATGATAAGGGTGCTATCTGGTTTTTAAGCCCCCTGAACAGTGATCATAACATCAACATTCAGACAGATAATAAAGTACAATTGTTGTATAGTGATTCAGATAGGGAACAATATTTAAGTGTCTATGGAGAAGCTTCTGTTGCAAGCCACCACAATATATTGGAAGAACTTTTTACCAAAGAAGATAATAAATGGTTTAATGGATTTGATGACCCAAACCTGACTGCTATAAAAATAGTTCCCTCAGAAGTTTATTACTGGGACAAAAGCCAAAATAAATTTATAAGCATGCTGGAAGGAACTGTTGAGGCGGTTACCGGTGAAAGTAAAAATCACTTTAAAAAAGGAAAAATAGAAGTACACTAAACATCATTTTTCAGACTTGAAAAAGGAATCCTAAAAGTTTATTCTTAATCTTCAGGCACTAATACTGCAATTTTCCGTTTGAGTACAGAAACATCCAGTTTCTTGATCTCCCCCAAATATTCACCATCAATCTGAAACGGGACCGGTGATTTGCAAATGATTTCAGCTTTACTGGTTGAAATGACTTCGGCAAAATCAGGGTCCAGGTTGTTTATATTCGTGAGGGTTTTTATGATGTCAATAATATTGAGGTTTTTGAATAAAATAATTTCAAACAACCCATCATTCATTTTTCCCTCAGGATTGATAGTAGCTCCGGTTCCATATTTCGTGGCATTGGCAATTGCAAGCACGGCACCTTCTTTTGTTTGGTTGATTCCGTTTGCTTTAATTTCAAAAGTAAAGGGATAAGCTGTATTTAAAAGGGTAGGGATTGATTTCAGGGCATAGCCTATTTTTCCTCTTATGGTTCCTTCTTCAAAGTTCTTAATCAATTCTGCATTGACACCAAAATCTGCAATATGAATGCATAGGTTCTCATTCATTTTTAACACATCAAGATTTAAAATCTTTCCAAAAAGGGCTACCTCCAGCTGTTCCTCATAGGTGTTCGGCAGGTTTAAATTATAAGCCAGCCCATTGGCAGAGCCTTCAGGAAAAATACCCATAGGTATGGAAAAATCCATCAGGATATTTGCCATCTTGTGTATGGTACCATCGCCACCGGCGACCAAAATGCGATCAAATGAATGCTCTTCAAGTATGGCCTTTATGGCCTTCTCGTCATCCTCACCCGTAGTTTTATAGATTTTTAAATCAATGGCCTGCTCTTTAAAAGTGGCTGAAACATACTCAAGCAGTTCTTCTTTATCAGTATTTCCTGCATTGGGGTTAATTACAAATAAAATCTGACGAATAGTATTCATTGCTTTGGTATATGTCAATAAAATTAAATAAATTGATGCAATTAAAATCCTTTTATGGCAAAATTAGATTTAAAACTTTACCGAGGATATGTAAACGACCATCACCTAGTTGTCTTTGGTCACGCTTTTAAATCCTGGGCACCAGATAAATACGATCTCGACAGGCGGGGTATTAAACACGCTTTTTCAGTAATCCACAAATTCAGGATCACACCCATCAAAAATCAGGAAATAACCCTTCTCTTTAAAGGTGTGAAAGTGACCACAAAAACATTTGACGACGGGTATTTCCGTTTTGATATTCCCTTTCATGAAGCATTGGAGAGTGGCTGGCATGAATACCAGGTGGTTTTTAAAGTGGGCGAGATGGGAATTATATCAAAAGGGGAGTTATTAAAACCCTTCCAAAGCAAGTTTGGTATCATTTCAGATATTGATGACACCTTTCTGGTTTCTCACAGTAATAACTTTTTCAAGAAACTTTACATTATGCTTTTCAAAAACATTAATAAAAGAAAAGTTTTTGAAGAGGTAACAGACCATTACCGGGCTTTAAGCTTGTATGGGCAAGAAGATGAAAAGTCTTTTAATTCTTTTTTCTATGTTTCCAGCAGTGAGTGGAACCTCTATGATTTTATCATTGAATTTACCCAAATGCACGCCTTGCCAAAAGCTGTCATCAAACTTAAAAAAATAAAAACAGGCATCAGTGATTTTCTTTTTACCGGCCGCGGCAGCCATGACCATAAGTTTGAAAAGATTAAAGACATCATTTCGTTTTACCCTGACCTGCAATACGTCTTGCTGGGCGATGACTCACAACACGATGTGTATATCTATGAAAAGATATGCAAAATGTACAAGCTTAGCATCAAGGCGGTTTACATCAGGCAGACGGGAAGGAACCAAAAATCTAAAATCGCCAAAACACTTGAAAACATAAAGAGCCTTAACGTGTCAGTGTGTTATTTCAAAACAAGCGATGCTGCCATCAACCATTCTCGGGAAATTGGGGTAATATAATATACTGCATAAACTTTGGCAACCTTCGTGTTTTTTGATGCATAAAGTATAAGAAACTCCTTATCAATCGTTTATTTTCATACTATTGCTATATTCTTTGAGAGTTCTCTTTTTTTTATATCTTTAACAATCCCCGATTCATTCCACTAACCATTTTTTGAGATACGCTATTGAAACATTTAAGATACGTCTTGGTTTTTATCTGTTGGGGAAGTTTCGCCCAGGTGTCGGTATCAAGTCAGCAAGCCCTTGAGCTTCAAAAACAACTCATCGACACTGCCGATTATTACAAATACAGCCCACAGCTGAACAACTATATAACGTATTCCTTTCGGGCCATTGAACTGATGCCCCAAATTGAAGGCAATCACTATCACAAGCTGAAGTTTTATGCCCGGTTTGCATACAGGTTACAACAATTGGGCTTGATCAAAGAATCTATCAGGCAATCTAATGTATTCATCGATTATCATGAAGGTTTTCAAAAACAATTAAAACCTGAGGAAGAGCTTGAGCTATTTCAATATGCCGCATTTAACTACAGTATTTTAGCTCAAAACTACTCTGACATAGAACAACAAGATAGTGCTGCATTTATCTATAAGAAAGGTATTGCATTTACCGCAAACAGGCAATCGCGGTATTATGTGTCAGCATTGAATAACTACGGCTTGTATTTTTACTACGAAAAGAAAGACCTTGACTCAGCGCTTTATTATTTTAAAAATGCTAAGGCCTTTGCGGAAGAAGACTTTAGTGATGTTCACATTTACGGCAGTGTGATTGACAACATAGCAGATGTGTATTTTGAAACCGGAAGAATTGAAGAAGCCAACCGTTTATACCGCCAAAACTTTGCATTTTATCAAAAAGTTCCTTTTGATGAAAACGACTTTTATCCCATTGATTATGGACGTATAATGAGTTCCGGCTACCAGTACATCGATACCGCTGTGCGCTTAAACAATATGGAAGCTGCTGAACAAACACTCGTTGAAATGAACCGCTATCTAAACGAGGAGAGCGAACCCGAATGGCGACTGGACTACCTTACGGCAAAAGAAACCCTGGAACAGGCCCGTGGAGAACATCAGCAAGCCAACCAAACCCTTCAGGAAATCGGGATGTTAAAAGACAGACTTGCAGAACTCAAACTCACCTCCGTCACCGAACTGCAAAACACCTTGAATCAAATCGTGCTGGAGCGCATACAGGAAAGCCTTGCTTATGAAAAGCAAGAGCAGCAGGAACAAATAAGAAAGCAACGGCTGCGGTTTTGGATCGTGGTATTAACCCTGTCACTTTTTATATTTATTTTGTTTTATCTCTATCAACAGCGCAAACAATCACTTTTAATAGCTGATGAAAAAGCCAAAAATGCTGCCCTGCAAAACAAGCAGCTCAACTATGAAATGGAAGCGAAAAAGCGCGACCTCACAGATTTTGCCATCAACCTTTCCCAAAGTCACGAATGGGCCAAAGACCTCTACAATCAAATACAGGCCATCAAAGAAACACGGGGCAGGGCCAGAAAAAAAGAGTTTGACGAACTAGAAACCGAAATAAAAAACAAAGTGGTCTTTGATAAAGAAACAGAATCCTTCTATGAAAAATTAGACTCGCTAAGCGGTGTCTTCTATAAAAAACTTCAGGAAGCATACCCAAAACTCACCAAAAACGACATCCGTTTGTGCTCATTAATTCGTCTAAAAATAGACAGTCATGAGATTGCAACGCTGCAAAACATCACCATTTCTTCCCTAAATACAGCCCGATACCGCCTTAGAAAGAAGCTAAATCTGTCAGAAAATACTGATTTAGACGTTTTTATACAAAGTTTATAGGCAGCTACAAGTTCCTTTATTTACAGGGCTTAAATTAACCGAGCATATCTCTTGTCTATTATTTGTCTATTGATAAAATACTGCCACACACCAAATTATCTCTACATTAGTGTAACTGTAAAACAAAGATTATCTGGTTGTTACAATCAGGTAATGCAAACTAAAACCGGAACTAATTTAATAATCAAACACCACTTTAATTATGAAAACTTTTGTACTTGGAATCGCATTTTTGGGGATTAGCTGCTTCCTGAACGCACAAAATGACATCGCCTATGTAGATGTAAACAAAACATCTTTTAAATCAGCTAAAACAACTCCTGTAATTAACGCTTCATATTTACAGGCTATTGAAGTAAACCTTGTGCCTGAGCGCGTGAAAGCCTTTCAGACTGTTGTAGCAAATTATGACATCAAACAGGCTGCTATTTATTCAGCTGTTAATGAAACCACTTATGATGTTGTGTTTACAGAAGGTAAAAACAGTATTAAAGCTGTGTATGACCACAACGGAAACATCATTCAATGTGATGAAAAATTTGAAGAAGTAAGGGTACCTTATTTTTTAAGCACAAAAATTACAACAATGTATCCCGGCTGGAGCTATGAAAAAGTGCTGTGCACCATTAGCTATAACAAAGACGAAGAGCCGCAAATAAACTACAAAGTCGTTCTTAAAAAGAACTCCAAAAAGAAAACCATATCGATTGACGCGACTGATTTTATTTAGACGCTGCAATAAATCCCCCTTTATGTTTTTAATTAGCAACCAGGTGCAGACGGTAATTATACCGTCTGCATTTTTTTATTTCAATTCTTTTTTGTAACCTTTATGTGTTTATAAGCCAACAATTTATGCCCATCTACATGGACCTTCATATTGTCCCGGGGATCACTGCAGAAAATGCTGCCAAAGCACACCTTCAGGATTTGCTTTTTCAAGATGAGTTTGAATGCAACTGTATGACCTATTGGGTTGATGAAACAAAAGACAGTGCCTTTTGCCTGATTGAAGCTCCAAGCCCCCGGGCGGTAAAAGAATTACACGATAAAGCACACGGGCTTATTACCCACCAAATTATAGAAGTAAATTCAACAGTGGTAGAATCTTTCCTCGGGAGAATCTATGATCCTGATGTCCCTGCACAGCTTGATACACAACTCAAAGTATTTAATGACCCTGCCTTTCGGGTATTGGTGTTGCTTTCCCACAGCGATCCTGTTTTAATGGTTTTAGAATATGGGAACGAAAACTCAAATACTTATTTTCAATCATTGTATGCTTTTATAGACCGTAATTCAAATATTCACGAGGGCAATATGGTAAGACAAACACAGGACGTGTTGCTTAGCTTTACTTCAGCATTTAAAGCCATTGCCTTTGCAAAAAGTGTTCATAACTTCGTTGCTCAACACAAAGAAATAAAACCAAACATCAAAATAGTGATCAATGCCGGGATGCCCGTCACAGATAGTAAAACCTTATTTGGCAAAACCATTGATTTAGCCGGCAGTATGCTTTATTTAAAAGCCGCTCAGCCCATTTTACTCGCACCCATCATCAATGAAATCAGTACCTTCAAAACGTCTGATAAAAGCGTTTTAAAAGCAGTTAGTGAAAAGGAGGAGCAAACCGTTTACAAGCTCCTCACAGTTTTAGAGAACAACTACCACCTTCCATTGTTTAAGGTTGAAGATATTGCCAAGCACATGTCAGTGAGCAAATCCGGGTTAAATCGTTTGATCAAGCAGCTTACCGGTCATACGCCCAAAACCCTTTTAAAGCATATCAGGCTTCAGAAGTCGTTGACATATTTAAAAAAACAGCAGAACAATGTTTCTGAAACGGCAATAGCCTGTGGCTTTGAAAGCCCTGCTTATTTCTCCAAGTGTTTCCTGCAGTCTTTTAAAACAGTACCCTCACAGTATCAGAAGCTTGCCCAACAACTTTAGACTCATTTTGATTCATTTTTACCGGTTTTTGAACCAAAATTGAAAGCGCACATGGTATTTACACATTAGTTTTGTTGTATCAACCTTTAAATACGATGTATTATGAAAACAACAACCTTTCTATTACTTGCTTTATTCTTAATGAGCGGTTACAACTACAGTCAAAATGAAAAATCTAACAACAGTAAAAAACCTGATCAAACTATGAAAACCTATATTATTGAACGTGAAATACCCGGTGCTGGTGACCTTACTGCAGCTGAACTCAAAGGAATTTCGCAAGGCTCTTGTGCGGTATTGGATCAGATGGGACCCAGAATATCCTGGCAGCAGAGTTATGTGGCCGGAGATAAGATTTATTGCATTTACAAAGCTGAAAACAAAGAGCTTATTGAGGAACACGCCCGACTGGGAGGCTTTCCGGCAAATAAAATCACTGAAGTTGCCAATGTAATTAGCCCGGCTACTGCCGAAAATTAATAATTATTTCCTGGTCTTATCAAATAACTCGCGCCATTGCCCCAGCACGCCTGTGGCGGGTGTGGCGCTCTATGCAATAGTCATATATAAAATAAGCAATGGAGTTTTCATCCGCTCCCGCCTTTGGCGGGCTAGGGGCAACGGATGAAAACGGGGGGAATCATTATACAATTTATATACTCAAAATCATAAAAACCCTTCCTCTTCTAACCGTAATTTAAAATCATACTGCAA
>JBBDVI010000139.1:0-19106 GCA_040903465.1 Flavobacteriaceae bacterium | reverse complement strand
CCCGCTTAACACATCGCCTTTCATCATCATCAACTGTGTGACACCATTTACGGCAACAGCATATTTCAGGGCTACGAGGTCGAGCCATCCGCAGCGTCTGGGTCGGCCGGTGACCGCTCCAAATTCATTTCCCACTTTGGCCATTTTTTCACCTACCTGGTCAAAAAGCTCAGTAGGGAAGGGGCCACTACCCACGCGTGTGGTGTAAGCTTTAAATATTCCGAAAACTTCTTTTACCCTGTTGGGCGCTATACCAAGTCCGGTACAGGCACCTGCCGCCGTGGTGTTTGAAGAAGTGACAAAGGGATAGGTCCCAAAGTCAATATCAAGCAAGGAGCCTTGGGCGCCTTCTGCCAGGATACTTTTTCCATTTTTTTGTGCCTGATGCAAATATTCTTCACTATCAATAAACGTAAGTGTTTTCAAGGTTTCAACGGCAGCAAAGAATTCAGTTTCCAATTCGTCGAGATCAAACTGCACATCTACGTCATAAAAGTCAATGAGACCCAGGTGTTTTTCAGTGAGGGCACGGTACTTTTTTTCCCAATGGGATAATTCCAGATCTCCTATTCTCAGTCCATTTCTTCCGGTTTTGTCCATATAGGTGGGACCGATACCTTTGAGGGTGGAACCAATTTTCGCCTTGCCTTTTGAGGCTTCAGAAGCGGCGTCGAGCAAGCGGTGTGTGGGAAGGATAACGTGTGCTTTACGCGAAATGAAAAGTTTGCTTTTATAATCGAGATTGAATTTATCAAGACCTTCCAGTTCTTTTACAAAAACTACAGGGTCAATCACCACACCGTTACCAATGAGGTTGATTGTTTTTTTGTGAAATATGCCTGAGGGTATGGTTCTTAAAACGTGCTTGATTCCGTCAAACTCAAGGGTATGACCGGCGTTGGGTCCGCCTTGAAAGCGTGCTACAATGTCATAATCACGGGTTAATACATCAACTATTTTTCCTTTTCCTTCGTCGCCCCATTGCAGACCAAGTAGTAAATCTACTGCCATTATTTAAGTGTTGTTTTCGGTTGTTTTTCTGGTTCCGTATAAGTAAAGTGAGTGGTGTGATATGTCAATATCAAACACTTCTTCTATTGTTTTTTTGATTGCCTGAATGCGCGGATCACAAAACTCGATGACCTCTCCGGTATCTGTGAGAATCACATGGTCGTGTTGTTTGTCAAAATAGGACTTTTCATAATGCGCCTGATTTTTTCCAAACTGGTGTTTTCGCACCAAGCCGCATTCCAGAAGAAGTTCAATCGTGTTGTAGAGCGTTGCTCTGCTCACACGGTATTTTTTGTTCTTCATTTTTATGTAAAGTGACTCGATATCAAAGTGCTCTTTGCTATTGTATATTTCCTGAAGAATGGCAAATCGTTCGGGTGTTTTGCGGTGTCCTTTTTCTTCTAAAAAAGTGGTAAACACGTTTTTAACGATAGCCTGGTTGCTTGTGATATTTGTCTTTGTTTCAGTCATGTTGTTAAGTGCAAATTTAATCTTTTTTAAACTCTTGTCACCTTATCGATACCATTAATTTTTTTGATTTTGTCAATAATCTCAGTAAGGATGTTCTTGTTTTTGACAATCACAATTATTTTACCATTAAAAACACCGTCATCGCTATCAAAACTAATGCTTTTAATGTCAATGTTCATATTGTTTGAAATAACCTTAGTAACAGAATTTACCAAACCGAGCTTGTCAATACCCGTGATTCTGATTTCAGCTTTGAAGTCCTGTTGTGAAGAATCTATCCATTTTGCCTGTATGATGCGGTATGTATAATTGCTTTGCAATTGCACGGCATTTGGACAATTGCTTTTATGAATCTTGATCCCGTCACTAACGGTAATAAAACCAAAAACATCATCTCCCGGAATGGGATTGCAACAGTTTGCCAAAGTATAGTCGAGTTTTTCTTCTTCTTTGCCAAAAACAAGCTGATCATATTTAACGGTAATTTCATCTTTGTTTATTTCATCAGGATTTGGTGATTTTCGCATCTTGTTTTTGAAGAAACTAACAAAGGCATTGCTGCGGGATGAAGCAAAGTTTCGCAACTGCTGGTTGTCAATAATTCCTGTCCCCACGCGATAAAACAAATCGAGGCTCGTCTTTACCTTAAAGAAAACAACAAGCTGGTTTACTGTTTTTTCGTCAAGAGGGATTTTAAGGGATTTGAGTTTGCGGGTTAGTATTTCTTTACCGTCGTCAGCGATGCGCTTTTTCTCATCCTTAAGAGATGATTTTATTTTTGATTTTGCACGGGCAGTAGTAGTATAATCCAGCCAGTTTGCATTGGGTTTGGCATTTTCTGAAGTGATAATCTCCACCTGGTCGCCGCTTTTTAATTCACTGCTTAGAGGAACCAATTTTCCATTGAGTTTTGCGCCCCGGGTCTTTAAGCCCACTTCTGTATGGATGCTGAAAGCAAAATCAAGTGCCGTGGCACTTTTTGGCAACGAAATAAGATCACCGTTGGGGGTAAAAACAAAAATTTCTTTTGCGTAGAGGTTGAGTTTGAATTGTTCGACAAAATCAACCGCATTGGTATCAGAATTTTCAAGTGCTTCCTGTAAACGGTTTAACCATTCTTCCAGGTTCTGGTCTTCCTTTTCACCTTTGTTTTTGTATTTGTAGTGTGCAGCGAACCCCTTTTCGGCAATTTCATTCATGCGTTCACTGCGAATCTGCACTTCCACCCAGCGGCCTTTGGGGCCCATCACGGTTATGTGCAGAGCTTCATATCCTGTGGATTTTGGTGACGAAATCCAGTCCCGTAAACGGGTGGGGTTGGGCCTGAAATGATCTGTTACAATCGAATAAATTTTCCACGCCAGGAACTTTTCCTGATCAGGGTCACATTTATAGATAATACGCACTGCAAATTTGTCATACACCTCTTCATAGGAAACGTTTTGTTTGAGCATTTTACGACGTATGGAAAAAATGGATTTGGGTCTCCCTTTAATCTCATAATCCATATTTTCTTTATCGAGAGATGTTTGTATGATGTCTGTAAAAGCCTTAATGTAGTTATCTTGATCTTCTTTACTTTCTTTAATTTTATGGAAAATATCACTGTAAACTTCAGGTTCTGTGTATTTTAAACTCAGGTCTTCCAGTTCTGTTTTGATATTGTAGAGGCCTATCCTGTGCGCAAGGGGCGCATAAATATAAAGTGTTTCAGAGGCAATTTTGACCTGCTTGTCCCTTTGCATGGATTCCATGGTTTGCATATTGTGCAAACGGTCTGCGATTTTGATAATGATAACCCTGACGTCCTCATTTAGCGTAAGCAACATTTTTCTGAAATTTTCTGCTTGAAGCGAAACATCCCGGTCTTGTTCTATTGCCGAAATTTTTGTGAGACCGTCAACAATGCGGGCAACGGTATCGCCAAAGAGTTGCTCGATGTCATTTAATGTATAAGAGGTGTCTTCAACAACATCGTGTAACAAAGCAGCAGCAATGGAAGTGGCATCCAGGCCAATTTCTGAAGCTACGATTTTTGCAACGGCAATAGGGTGGAAGATATAGGCTTCACCGGACTTGCGACGTTGCTCTTTGTGTGCGTCCACAGAAATATCAAAAGCCTTCCTGATCAGCTTTTTATCTTCTGCGTTGAGCGTGCGATAACTGATTTTTAAAAGCTCTTTGTATTGCTTGGCAATTTGCTTGTTTTCTTTTTCTAAAACGTCTTGGGTCATAACCTAAAAATACAATTAACTTTTAAAAGAAACAACAAATTCTATGCCTTTAAATTTCTAAAACGTTGCAATAATGTGGGGTGGGAGTAATGTGCAATGACATAAAGCGGGTGCGGTGTCAGGTTGCTCAGGTTGTTTTTGGAAAGCTTTTTTAATGAGGTAATAAGCGGAGTAGCCCTGTAGGTGTCTTTTGCATAAGCGTCTGCCTGATATTCAAATTTTCTTGAAATGTAATTCATAAAAAGCCCCGTTAAACCTGAAATGGGTGTAAAAAGAATAAAAAAGACAATAAGCCCGATGTGAAATGCGGGTTCTGCTACACCCAAAGCTTCAGAAAAAAGCGGATTTGCCACAAAGATAGAGAGCAACCACAAGGTGACCCCGGTAACCAGGATGCTTGAAATCAAATTGAAAATAATATGCTTTTTTTTATAGTGTCCCACTTCGTGAGCCAGTACCGCAACGATTTCTTCTTCATCCAAATCATTTATAAGGGTGTCAAAAAGCGTGATTCGTTTTTCCCTCCCAAAGCCTGAAAAATAGGCGTTGGCCTTTGTACTGCGTTTTGAGCCGTCAATGACAAATATGTTTTGAAGGTTAAAGCCCACTTGGGTTGCATAGGCTTCAATTTTATTTCGTAAACTACCTTCTTCCAAAGGTGTTTGTTTGTTAAAAAGCGGTACAATGAGCTTTGCATAAAACAAATTCATAAAAATCGTAAATACCGTAACAAGGCCCCAGGCATACAACCAGAAATGTTGGCCCACTTCTTTATAAAACCAAATAATCAACGCCAATAGCCCACCACCAATAAGAACACTTAAAAACCACCCCTTGATTTTGTCGAGAAAAAAGAGTTTTCTTGTGCTTTTGTTGAACCCAAACTTTTCCTCAATCACAAATGTGTGGTAATATGAAAAGGGTGTCATAAGCAAATCACTGGCAAACATAATGATGCCAAAAAACACAAGTGCGATTACAATAGAATTGCCGGAAATATCACGGGCGATCGAATCTACAAAAGCAAATCCATTAAAAAAGAAAAAAGCAAGAGTCAAAAGTAAAACAAAAGAGGATGTGAGCAGTGAAAACCTGTAGTTTACCTTTTTATACTCTTGTGATTTTTTATATTCGGTAGTGTCATAGACATCACTGATTTCCTGTGGGATGGGGTCGCCAAAATGCCTTGCATTTAAAAAATCCAAAACTTTATCAACGATAAAACTAATAACAATAATGCCGATGAGGATGTAAAATAGAGTTTGTGCTGTCATAGTCTAAAATCCCAAAAATTTAAAATCCAAATTCCAAATGAGTTTATAAAATTGAAATTTTGGTGCTTATTTATTTTTTTCGTTGCCTTTTGGCTTCAAAGATAAGAATTGCAGCCGCAACCGAAACATTCATAGAATCTATTTCACCTTCCATGGGAATGAGGATGTTTTGCGTGGTGTTTTTTAACCAGGCTTCACTCAATCCGGTTGACTCTGTGCCCACAATGATGGCGCTTGCCGGTTTAAAATCAACTGCGGTATAATTTTTTGAAGCTTGCAATGCTGCGCCATACATCGTGATGTTTTTTTCTTTTAGAAACGAAATTATTTCTTCAGTACTGCCCATCGCAACCTGATTGGTAAATAAACAGCCTACACTGCTTCTAATTACGTTGGGGTTGTACACATCGGTCCTGGGGTTTGCAATAATCACGGCATCGAGTTTGGCGGCATCTGCCGTGCGCAATAAAGCGCCAATGTTTCCTGGTTTTTCAGGCGCTTCGGCCACGAGAATTAAGGGGTTTTCGCTTGAAAATTTCAAACTGTTTACATCGTGTTGCTTTGAAGTGAACATAGCAATAACACCTTCAGTGCTTCCGCGGTAAGCGATTTTTTCATACACCTCAAGCGGGACTTCAATGCGGTCAACCGGCTGGTTGATCAGGTGCATCAGGACGCTTTCTGAATAAATTTGGTTACAGTAAATTAAAGAGACAACATCATATCCACCCTTGATGGCCAAGGAAATTTCCCGTTCCCCCTCGACAACAAACAAGCCTGTTTTTTTGCGCTCCCGGGATTTTTCCTGAAGGGTTAACAATTGTTTGATCAAAGGGTTTTGTATGCTGGTAATGTATTTTTGCATCTTTCAAAGATATTTTTTTTATCCTAATTTACCGTCCCTTTATGATTACTTTAAAATTGTTGACACAAAGTTTGAATGGGTCCATTAGTTTTAAAGCGCAATATTAAATATCTTTATAGGCGCATAAAACAAACACTATGAAAAACAGCTTTCTTATAATGTTACTCCTTTTGACTGGTATTTCCTGTGATGATAAAAAAACCGAAGAATCACAGCAGGCAAAACCCCAAACAGAAGAGAATGAAAGATTTCCCGATGCTTTAAGTAACGTTTTTGAAGCCCATGGGGGACTGGAAACCTGGAGAAAAATGAATAATGTATGCTTTGAACTGGAAAAGCCTGATGGAGTGGAGGTGCATAGTACCGATTTGAACTCAAGAAAAGCCAGGATTGAAGGAGAAAATTATACGATTGGTTATAATGGAAGGAATGTTTGGAAAGTTGACCCTGAAAATAACTTTGAAGGCAATGCCCGTTTTTATCACAACCTGATGTTTTACTTTTATACCATGCCTTTTATTATCTCAGACCCGGGGGCCTTTTATACCGAAAGAAAGGATACCATTCTCTTACGCAAAAACTATGGGGTAATCCACATTGGTTTTGGAAGAAATGTGGGTGATGCACCTGATGATGAATACATCATTTATTATGACAAGGAAACCCATAAATTGGAATGGCTGGGCTATACCGTTACTTATTTTGAAGGCGATAAAAGCAAAGACTGGCATTATATCAAATATGACACCTGGCTTGAAGAGGGTGGCTTGCTGCTTCCCGAGACCATGGTCTGGTTTGAAGTTAAAAATAACAAGCCCGTAAAACCCACGCGCACCATGTCTTTTTCAAAGGTGGTGGTTTCAGAAACGGTGTTGCCTGATAGTCTCTTTGATGCTCCTGAAAATGCTGAATTTGTAGACTAAAAAAACCTGCTTAAACAGATGTCATAAGCAGGTTTAGTATAATTTCTGAGGTGTTTTTATTTATCTGTTTCCAACTTTTCTGAATACCTGTTGTAGAGTGTGGTGTGATGGCTTTGCAGCGAAAGCTCCCTTCCATCAATGAAGGCGTGTGTAAGAATATTTCCTCGCACATCCAGCGCATCGCCCTCAGAAATAAATAAGGTTGCGCTTTTTCCTACTTCCAGGGTTCCGTAATCGGCATCAATGCCTAAGATTTTAGCGGCATTTGAAGTGATTAATTGTAAGGCATTTTCCTTATCCATTCCCTGTCCCACGACCTGCCCGGCATAGAACGGAAGGTTTCGGGTGTTCATACGCTCCATTCTTCCGCTGGGGTCAATAGAAACCAAAAGCCCGGCATCGTGAAGGAGTTTTGGAGACTTGTAAGGCAAGTCATAATCATCATCTTCAAAACTGGGTGTGCTCTGGGTCCTGCCTACAATCACGGCAACATTGTTTTGTTTGAGGAACTCAGGGATTTTGTATGCCTGATATCCGCCAACAAGAACTGTATTTTGAATACCCAATTCTTTTGCAAACGTAATAGCGTCAATAATTTCTTTTTCGCTATCAGCATTTACATAAAACTTTTTGCTACCGTCAAACAAACCTTTAACTGATTCAAACGCGAGGTTTTTCTCACCTTCATGGGTACTGTTATGAGCTTTGGCAGCCATAAAAAAGTCACGTGCCTTTTGTATGTTTTCTCTATAATCTTTGTTGGGTTGGAAAGCTCTTGACTCACCCAACCACCAGCGGCCTCTTGTAAAGCTTCCGGGCCAGTTCATATGAATGGCATCATCAACCTTAACAGCAGCATCTTCCCAATTCCAGGCATCAAACTGAACGACTGAGGACGTTCCGGTAATCCTTCCGCCACGGGGCACAATTTGTCCTAATAGCACTCCGTTTGGGCGCATACTTTCCACCAGCTTGCTTTCTGCATTATATGCAATAAGGCTTCTTATATTTGGAGTAATTGTTCCTATTTCATTTACATCCATACTTGCTTTTACGGCATCAATTTCCCCTAGGCCTAAGGTGTTGTTCACCGTGATGAATCCCGGATATACGTGTTTTCCCTGTGCGTTGATTACCCTTCCTTTGGTTGGAGCATTGGCACCCAAGGCGGTGATTTTTCCGTTTTCAAAGACCAGAGTAGCGTTATCGATCACGCTTCCGTTTCCTATGTGAGCAGTTACCCCGGTGATTGAAATGGCTTCAGATTGTGCAGCTGCTGGGGTTTGTTGGGCAGTCAGTGGGATACTGATAATTAGCAGTACCAACAAAGTGACTATTTTATATATGTTTTTCATTTTAAGTAATTTTAATATTTATGCATTGGTTTGATTAATGATGTGCGTGAAAACCTTCTTCCAGATGATCTGTTTCACAATGGAAATCGCGTTGAGGTTTTTGACTGGGTGCCTGTGTTTTACTACCGCCGTTTTTCTCATCAAGCATCATAGTAATTAAATCGTTGCGTTCTTTTTTAACGGCATTGCGTTTTTGCAAATCTTGCTCAAGGTCAAAATAGACAGCACCTTCAATCAATGTCTTTTCAGGTTTTGCATACATCGACAACGGATTGTCATTCCATAAGACCACATCGGCATCTTTTCCTTCTTTAATGCTTCCCACACGGTCATCAATATGCAGCATTTTTGCAGGATTGATAGTTACCATTTTCCAGGCTTCATATTCGGGTACATTGCCATATTTTACCGTTTTGGCTGCTTCCTGATTCAATCTCCTGATCATTTCGCCATCATCACTGTTTATGCTTACGTTAAGACCTGCATTGTACATGATGGCAGCATTGTATGGAATGGCGTCGTTTACTTCAAATTTATAACCCCACCAGTCACTGAAGGTAGAAGCACCCACAACACCATGTTTTTCCATGATTTCTGCTACCTTATATCCTTCTAATATATGGGTGAATGTATTTACATTGAAATCAAACTTTTCAGCTACTTTCATTAGCATGTTGATTTCGCTTTGCACATAAGAGTGACAACTGATGTAACGGTCGCCGTTTAGGATTTCAACCAAGGTTTCCATTTCTTCGTCATATCGAAAAGGCGCACCGCTTTTCTTTTTAGCTTCATATTCTTTGGCACGGTTGAAGTAATCCATATATACCTGCTCCACACCCATTCTGGACTGTGGAAACCGGCTGTTGGACCCCCAGTTTGATTGTTTAACGTTTTCTCCCAGAGCAAATTTGATGAACTTGGGCGAGTTATCATAAATCATATTTTCAGCATTTTCACCCCATTTGAATTTAACAATCGCAGAGCGACCGCCAATAGGGTTTGCTGAACCGTGCAATAATTGAGCTGAGGTTACACCTCCTGCCAAAGCCCTGTAAACACCTATGTCATCAGGGTCAACCACATCTTCCATCGTTACTTCTGCAGAGGAGTTGTGGCCGCCTTCGTTAACTGACGAAAGGGCCAGGTGAGAATGCTCATCAATAATACCTGCAGTGAGGTGTTTGCCGGTGGCATCTACCACTTGTGCGCCTCCTGCAGAGAGGTTTTTTCCTATTTTTGAAATCTTTCCGCCTTTAATTAGCACATCGGTTTCTTCCAGGATACCGGCTTCTTCACCGGTCCAGACCGTGGCATTTTTAAATAAAATGTCCTGTGCCCCGGGAAGGGTCGTGTTGCCATATGCCATGTTAGGAAAGGTAACCGGCATGACTTGCGGGCTGCTTTTTTCTCCCGCTTTCTTTTCTTCACCGGCTTCTTCTGCAGGACCTGTTTTTCGTGCCCTGAAGCTGGTCTCATTGCCGTTTGGCAATACCAGCCTTCCGGAAAGGTCGTCTGAAGCATTGCTTACAATACCGGTCATGCGATATGTTCCATCGTCTTTGCTAAAAGACAGCTCTATCCATTTTTTGGTGTAGCTTAAGTTGCTTTTGTGTTTTACGGTGTCTTGTTTGACTTCTGCTTTGGGTTTTCCGGGTTCACCGGTGATGGCCAATTCATAAGCAGTACCTGCAACCATAAGGTCATAATTCCCGCGAATGTCTTTTTGGGACATATCATTGAGTTCATGCCTTTGACCCTGAATCCAGTTTTCATAGATCGTGGTTTCCTTTTCAAAAAGGGGACCTGAGGTGATGATGAAGTTAGCGTGTGCATTTGTGTTGAGGTTCCCAATGCGGTTGTTCTTTAGAATCTGTGCGGGAACGTAAGTGAGTGCCTCCAAAGCTTTTTCAAACGTAAGGCCATATTCCATGGCTTTTCGCACTTTGGCCATCAATTCTTTGGGCGATTTTAAATCGTGCGTGGTGAAGGCAAAGGTGATGTTGTTGTCTGCCAGTGTTTTTGGATTTTGCGGTGCCTGGTTCCACCTGCGCATCTCTGATAGCGATAAATAAGACGCCTGATAACTATTGGAAACATCATAGGCATCGGGGAAGTTGAGGGGGATGATATAAGTGGCATTGGTTGCTTTGACTTGATTGATGTTTTCATATTCATAGCCGCTGCCCACGATGGTGTATTGTATGTCAAAAACGTCTCCTACTTTGTCGGCTCTCAAGTTGTTGAGCTTGTCACCGGATTCAAAGATGGCGGGAAGGTCTTTATTTGCAATCAGGGCTTCCAGGGCCAGGTCTTTGGTGGTGCTGTTTCCGGCTTCATACCATTGGGCATCATAATACATTTGGCGCAATAGTGCCATAGACCCCATAACCGAACCGGGATAGGCCTGTTGCATTTCAAGACTGCGCGAAAAGGAGAAGTGCTGTGTGGCTTTCTGCTGTAGCACACGTTCGTTATTGTTGCCATCGGAATTTAAGGTGACTACCATTCCGGTTCCGCGGGCAACTCCATCCTGATGGTGGGTGCTTACCGCTCCAAAACCGGCTTCCACAAATTCTTTTGCTTTTTTGTCGTCAAACCTGAATTTTTCATAGGCATTGATTTCAGTCCTGATATGGTCATTCCAGTAGTAGCCGCTTCGGGAGGGTTCATATTGAGCAGACCGGCCACCGCCTTGACGCTTTGGCTTTTCAACACCAAAATCACTGTAAGGATCCACAAAAGAAGGGTAGATGTGTTTCCCTTCAAGATTAATGGTCGTCACGTTTGCGGGAACCGTTACATTTTTCCCCACATTCACCACTTTGCCATTCTGTACAAGCAAGGTCCCGCCCTCAATCTTTTGAGAAGGGGTGACATAGATGGTTGCATTGGTAAAAGCTGTAAAAGTGTTGTTGGGGTGGCTTACGCCGTCATTTTTGGGGAAGTACTCTTGTGCATTTACAAAAACAAAGCAAAAGAGCAAGGGGAGTAAACAGAAACGTTTTTTCATTGGGAAATAGTTTTGAATGAATATAGTATCGCTAAAGATAGTCATGAGACTTAAAAAGGAAATGGGTGTTTAATATTTTAACAAATTTTTAGGAAATAAAAGTCTGGAAAGCACCTTTTACGGATTGAGTAACAAACCCCACAGTTCATTCCGAAGGAGCAAAGCGACGAGGAATCCCATCACGCTGCTCGACAAGGATCATATTCATTTCCTTCTTCAAAGTGTACCGTTTTACAGTCCTACTAAAATTGCAAGAACAATAAAAAGTATTACAGCTAGAGAGATCTTTACACACGCCCCTGGTGTTAAAAGAGCTCTTTGGGGAGGTTCGTTTTGGGGAAGTGGATATTATATTAACACAGTTGGTCGACATAGTAATGAAAAAATAATTGCTCAATATGTCAAGAACCAAGGTAAAAAAGATGAATATCAAGTTTTACATAAGACCGACCAATTAAATTTATTAGTCTTGAGATAATAGATGTGAGACGCTTCCGGCGCGGCAGGCTGGCACCTCACTAAAATGTCCTCAGGACATTTTCTTAACGTTCGGTCCGGTCTCGATACACCCTCCTACGTCGGGCACTCGACCTGACAAGTTTTATAATGTTTAGTGTTTTTAACGAAGCATTGTCACATCGAGTATCCGCCGAAGGGTTACCGCCGGCGGATGTATCGAGATGCGAGATGCGATACGTTAGACGTCACACTTCACTCCCGAAAGCTTTCGCAATCAAATTCTCATCAAAACCCGCTGAATTCTAATTCACACAACCTGAATTGAAAGGAAATACTACATTTGTGTATTCATGCAATTTGTGACCTATGATAAAATCGTTGCCCCTGCTGTTGCTGTTCTTGTGGTGTGCTTTTGTATGTGCTCAGGACACTGCCCTTGACAGCCTGCAACAAGCACTGCAAACCGCTCCCAACGACATTGAAAAAACCGAGCTGCTCAACAGCCTTGCAGATCGCTACAAAACCGTGGACCCGGAAAAGACCCGTTCGTTTGCCGAAGAAGCGCTCGCCCTTTCCCAAAAAATCAAATACCGCAGGGAAGAAGGCACGGCATACATCAATCTGGGCAATTACAACCTCATTACCGGCCGCTATCCTGAGGCGCTGGAAGCCTTTCGCAATGCCAAGACTATTTTTGAAAGTGACCCTGAGCCCGGCACCCGCAAAAGCCTGGCGCGGGTGTATGGCAGCATTGGTATTGTGTTTTCAGAACAAAGCAGTTATGACAAAGCCCTGGAATACCACCTCAAAGCGGTAAAACTGTATGAGAGCGAGGACGACCGCACCACCCTAGCACGGGTCTATAACAATGTGGGCATTGTCTACAAGGCGCAGGACGACGGCTTTAAGGCTCTGGAATATTTTTTAAAGGCCCATACGCTGCAGGACAGTCTGCTAGACCCCACACGGGGCATCACCCTTACCAACATAGGCAACATATATTTGCGACAGCAGGATTATGAAGAAGCTATTGAGTACTACCGTCAAGCGGAAGAAATCTTTGAGCAACACACCAACCACCGCGGGCTGGGCGAACTCTATAACAATCTGGGACTGTACTATCAAGCTACCAATACGCCCGGAAAGGCTGTGGAAAGCTGGGACAAGGCCCTGGAGTCGTTTGCCATGATACAGGACAAGTTCGGTATTTCAGATACCTATTACTATCTGGGGGGCTTGCACCTTGAGAACCAAGATTATGCTGCTGCCCTGGAAGCCACCCAAGAGGCCGGAAGGCTCGCACGTGAGCTCGGCATCCTCGAGATGCAGGCCTTGTCTGAAAAGCAGTTGCAGGCTATTTATGAAGCCACCGGCGATTACCGGCAGGCGCTCATCCACAGCCGGAACCACGCTGTGTTGAAAGACAGCCTGGTGAGTTATGAAAACATACGCCGTGCAGTACAGTCTGAGATGGACTTTGCCTTTGAAAAAAAGGAAGCCCTACACCGCGAGCAGCAACAACGGCAGGAAGTCGTGCTCACCGAGCAAACCAAACGGCACCGTATGCAGTTAATTTTTGGAGGGCTCTTTGCCCTGTTGTGTTTTGGACTGGGCTTTTTGTTCTACAACCGCAACCAGCTTAAAAAGACCCTTACCTTGCAAAAAAACCTGGCCGAGTATGAACAAAAGGCACTGCACCTGCAGATGAATCCGCATTTTGTGTTTAACTGCCTGGGGTCTATTTCCAGTTTTATTGTTCAAAACGGAAACGATTCGGCTTTAAAATACCTCGCCAAGTTTTCCAAACTCATGCGCCTCACCCTGGAATACTCCAAGGAGTCGCTTATCCCGGTGGACAAAGAGATAGAAGGTTTGCAAAACTACCTGGAGCTGGAACAGTTGCGTTTTAACAAGGCCTTTGAATTCAGCATTACCAAAGACAGCAACATAGAAGATGATATGGCCTTGCCGCCGCTGTTGATTCAGCCCTTTGTGGAAAACGCCATTATCCATGGCATCATTCCCAAAAAGGAGCGGGGGTGTATTACCGTTGCTTTTACAGTACAGGACAACCACCTGCATTGCATGGTCACTGATGACGGCATTGGCATTGAGACCTCCCGCGGGCTTAAGGAACAGTCGGTTTCGGTACACAAGTCCATGGCCCTTGATATTATCAAAAAACGCTTGGAGATGCTGGACGATTCCACGTCCAAAAGCTCCAGGCTCAC
The DNA here is from genome assembly GCA_040903465.1 of Flavobacteriaceae bacterium. GTDB lineage: Bacteria > Bacteroidota > Bacteroidia > Flavobacteriales > Flavobacteriaceae > Planktosalinus. Next base: position 5,270 of record JBBDVI010000139.1, on the reverse strand, counting down.
CATAGAAGAACTAAAAGACGTTACCGGCAAAGCAACCGGCACCCGTGTGGTACTGGTATTGCCCGTGCGCTATTATTAAACGTTTGTTATTTTTGCAAGAAAAGGGCTGCTGCCCTGAAAAACAAAACCAATTAGTATGATCACAACGGTACTGGTGGATGACGATGCCAACCTGAGAAAAGGAATGAAAGCCCTGCTGGAAAAGTATGCAGGCGATATGAAAATCGTGGGTGAGGCCGAAGCAGTTGACGATGCCATTGCGGTCATCAGTAAAACACGTCCTCAGGTTGTGTTTCTCGATATACAGCTGGCTGAAGGTACCGGCTTTGATATCCTGGAGAAGCTCACGGAAACGATGGGGAAGATTTCGTTTCAGGTGGTGTTTATAACCGCCCACGAGCAGTATGCCATCAAGGCCTTTCGCTTCAGCGCACTCGATTTTCTGCTAAAACCTGTTGACCCTGAAGAACTGCAGAAGGTAGTGGAGAAAATCAAAGCGACGGTGCAGAAAAGCGAGAGTTTTGAACATATCGAACTCTTGCTGGAAAACATCCGCAAAAAGGCCGATAACTTTAAACGCATTGCTTTGTCCACTTCAGATGGAATTCACCTGTTCAATATCAATGAAATCATCCGTTGTGCAGCTGAAGACAATTACACCACGTTTTATTTAAAAAGCGGGAAGACCATTTTGATTTCCAAAACCCTGAAGGAATATGAAGACATGCTTTCCGGTCACGGTTTTGAGCGCATCCACCAGTCGCACCTCATCAATCTGGATTATTTAAAATCCTATATCAAGAAGGACGGCGGTTATGTGATTATGGAAGACAACAGCCACCTGCCTATTTCGCAACGAAAAAAGGAACGGCTGCAGGAGTATTTAAAAACCCTTTAGCAAATTCTAAACCAAAACAACCCTATGCTCATTGCATACCTTGAGAATAAAATTATAGAAATATATTAGCAGAACATTACAGAAGCATTAAAAACCCTTATTATGAAAAATACACTACTTTTCTTATTTATGTTACTTTACGGCTTTACCCAGGCTCAGATTGTCACCATACCCGATGCCAATTTCAAGGCCGCGTTATTAAGTGCAACTGCTGCCAATGATATTGCCAAAGATGCTGCCGGTGTTTCGATTGTGATTGATACCAATGGCGATAACGAAATCCAGCTAACTGAGGCCCTGACGGTTTATGAACTCGATGTGAACAATTCGGCAATTGCAGATCTCACAGGCATTGAGGCATTTACCAATATAACCCATTTAACCTTTTATCAAAACAATGTCAGCGCTATTGACCTGAGCACCCACACCCAGCTCGAATATTTTTATATTGATTTTAATAACATTGAGGTGCTTGACTTTTCCAATAACGCGAATTTGGATTTTATATCTATTTTTAATAACCCATTGACCTATTTGAATCTCAAAAATGGAAGTACCCTGGATATGGGCGCGTATACTCCAACCAATTGGATGGAGATCTGGGCTAATCTGCCTGACAACTGCTATATCTGTGCCGATAGTTTTGAAATAGCTGATATATCACCCCACCTAAACCTCTTTGGTACCGGGGTGCATGTGTCATCGTATTGTACCTATTTCCCCGGGGGTGATTACAATACCATTAGCGGAACCTTAATTTATGATTCCAGCGGTGATGGGCAGTGCGATGGTGCTGATACTACACAACCTTATTTGAAACTCACTATTGATGACGGTGTTTCACAGCACGCCACGTTTACGGATGCCTCAGGCTCTTATACCTTTTACACCCAGGCAGGGACCTATACCGTGACCCCAGAATTGGAAAACCCTGCGTTTTTTACGGTGACACCTACCAATGCAAGCGTTAATTTCCCATTGGTGGACAACAGCCTAGAGACCCGTGATTTCTGCATCACCCCGGACGGCACACATCCCGACCTGGAAGTGGTGATTGCTCCCATTGGGGGTGCTCGTCCCGGTTTTCCCTCAATATATAAAATTGTGTACCGCAACAAAGGAAACCAGGTGATAAGCCTTACTAATGGCATTGAGTTTGCTTTTGACGATGACCATATGAATTTTACAAGTGCGTCCCAAACCCCCGATACCCAAATAATGGGCTTACTGAGCTGGGATTATGCCAATCTGTTGCCTTATGAAGAACGCAGTATTGAAGTGACCATGCAAATCAACACCCCCACCGACCCGAATTTTCCGGTGGACAATGGTGACCTGCTCTCGTTTTCAGCTACTATAGATCCCGTGATAGGTGATGAGACCCCTGCTGACAATACCTTTACCTTTGACCAGACGGTCGTGGGTTCCTTTGACCCCAATGACATTATGTGCATAGAAGGAGAGGTGGTGGATACCGGGATGATAGGGGAGGAACTTCATTACCTCATTCGTTTTGAGAATACCGGAACGGCTGCTGCAGAAAACGTAGTAGTTGCCATGGAAATAGACCCCGCGCAATTTGATGTTGATAGTATGATACTCCTAGAAAGTTCCCACGACGTTTATGTGCGTGTGGTTGACAATATGGCCGAGTTCTTTTTTACCAACATACAGTTGAGTTCGGGCGGCCATGGGAATATCATTTTAGCACTGAATACCAAGCAAAGCCTTATTGAAGGCGACTTTGTTGCCAACACTGCCGATATCTTTTTTGACTACAATTATCCTGTGACCACCAACGAGGCCACGACGGTATTTGATGACCTTCTTTCCGCAGCCGAACAACCCCAGAATATACAGGTGTCGCTTTATCCAAATCCTATTTCCGGAGCTGTGACCATCACCTCACAAATCAAAATTAACAGTATTGAATGGTATGACAGTCTGGGTAGGCTGGTGCAGGTGAAGCTGGTTGATGATTTTGCAGTGACGCAGGATATGTCAGGCCACAGCGCAGGTATCTACTTTGCAAAGGTACATACAGACCATGGCAGCGGTGTCTATAAAGTTGTCAAACGATAAGAGCTTTTATAATAAATTAGTTAATAGTTAATTTTAGTTAGATTTTTACAGCAACCACCGGAAACATATTTTTCGGTGGTTTTTTATTGGTTTTAAGGTTCGTTCGGGATGACAAAAAAGGGGTAGGTGCTCAGCAGTGCGTGCATACTCGAATGCGACCTGGTCTCGATACAAATTTGCTTTTTACTTCGCTTCGCTTGCAAAAACCAAATTCGACCTGACAGAGCATGTCACATCGAGTATCCGCCGAAGGGTTACCGCAGGCGGATGTATCGAGATGCGAGATGCGAGACGCTTCCTGCGCGACAAGCTGTGCCCTAAAAAATCCTGAGACAAAATGACTTTCAGGTTTTTTTGGTTTCCTGTAAAAGCAAATCGCTATCTTTGTCGCTAATTTGCATATCACTCCATGAAGTTTGACTTATTAACGACTGACAGCCTCAGCAAAGCCCGCGCAGGCACCCTTACCACAGACCACGGTACCATTGAAACACCCATCTTTATGCCGGTGGGAACCGTGGGGACCGTTAAAGGGGTGCATCAACGTGAACTCAAAGATGATATCAATCCTGATATTATTTTAGGAAATACATACCATTTGTATTTACGCCCGCAAACAAAGATATTGGAACAAGCCGGAGGGCTTCATAAATTTATGAACTGGGACCGCAATATCTTAACAGATAGTGGGGGGTATCAGGTATATTCCCTTTCGGCAAACCGAAAGATAAAAGAGGAAGGCGTAAAGTTTAAATCACATATTGACGGGAGCTATCATTTCTTTACCCCTGAAAACGTGATGGAAATACAGCGTTCCATAGGTGCAGATATCATTATGGCTTTTGATGAATGCACGCCATACCCTTGTGATTACCGCTATGCAAAGCGCTCGATGCATATGACGCATCGCTGGCTTGACCGGTGTATTTCCCATTTGGAGAAAACCCCTTTAAAATATGATTATGACCAGGCATTTTTTCCAATAGTGCAGGGGAGTACCTATAAGGATTTGAGACAGCAATCTGCTGAATATATTGCATCTGCCGGTGCGGTGGGGAATGCCATTGGCGGCCTCTCTGTAGGCGAGCCTGCTGAAGAGATGTATGCGATGACCGAAGTGGTAACGGCTATACTGCCTGAAGACAAGCCGCGCTATTTAATGGGCGTGGGAACCCCCATCAACATTCTTGAAAACATTGCCCTGGGCATTGATATGTTTGACTGTGTGATGCCCACCCGAAACGCAAGAAACGGAACCCTCTTTACAGCCCACGGCACTATCAACATTAAGAATAAAAAGTGGGAGGACGATTTTTCACCCCTTGATGAAATGGGCATTACTTTTGTTGATACTGAATATTCAAAAGCATACTTAAAGCACTTGTTTTCGGTTAATGAATTGCTGGGCAAACAAATTGCGACCATTCACAATCTCGGTTTTTATATGTGGTTGGTTCGTGAAGCAAGAAAGCATATCTTAGCCGGTGATTTTGCTGGTTGGAAAAACACGATGGTAAAACAAATGGACAAAAGACTTTAGTTTCCAAAACGAATAAAACGCTGTTAGAGCAAATGATTCCAATAATTGACAGATACATCCTCAAGAAATATCTCGGAACATTTATTATGTTGTTGGCGCTTTTTATTCCCATTGGAATCACCGTTAACCTCGCAGAGAAAATAGGGAAAATACTGGAAAACCAGGTGCCCCTTATTGAGGTGATCATTTATTACGGCTATTTCACCATCTATTTTGCAAACCTTTTATTTCCCTTATTTCTCTTTCTTTCGGTTATCTGGTTTACGTCAAAAATGGCTAACAATACAGAGGTTGTAGCAATTTTAAGCAGTGGGATTTCTTTCAACAGGTTCTTAAGGCCTTTTCTTATTGGAGCCACCCTTGTTTGTGTTGGAGCCCTGTTTATGGGGATGTATCTGGCACCCATGGCAAGTAAGGGATACAATGAGTTTGCTTTCAAGTATTTAAAGAGTCATAGACCTGACAGGGATCAAGGAAATGTCCATCGTCAGATTAATGAGAATGATTATATTTATGTAAGCAATTTTAATGCTAGCAATCAATCAGGCACTTTCTTTACTTTAGAACATTTTGAGGGTAATGAACTAGAATATAAAATTTCGGCAAACAGGATTACATATAACGAAATAGATTCCACATATACACTGTTCATCTATAGCAAAAGAATTATTGGGGAAGAACACGATGTCATACAGACAAAGTCACGATTGGATACCGTCTTCTCATTTGAAATGGAAGATTTAACGCCGG
>JBBDVI010000138.1:0-19936 GCA_040903465.1 Flavobacteriaceae bacterium | reverse complement strand
TTGGGATTGGTTTGTTGCTTGCACAGAAGTATTTTAAATTATTTCCCCTCAACCCGGACACTTATTATGTAACTGAAGCACCTGTATATCTGGATTTGGGTTATATTTTAATACTCAATGCCGGCACTTTTTTATTGTGTTTGTTGATGTTGTTGATTCCTTCTTATATTATTACGAAAATTTCCCCGGTGAAGGCCATCAGGTTTGAATAAATAGTATTTTTAGAGTTATTCAAATATATTTTACAGCAATTTACATTAAAATAAAGAACTAATTTTTTTGCCTTTGGCGACTTTGCGAGAAAATTATATTGTAGCTCACCGCCTTGCGTATAATAGCTTCAAGTGGGAAGAATTAAAAAACTACCACTTTATTATTGACAAGAAACAAGCTGTTTACAAAAAACAACTTCCCGTTTTCCCAAAAGGAACGGAACATCACATCGTCAACCAGATAAACCACGCTGCCCCTTCCCATTTTTTGTTCACCAAAAACAAGGGAATTTTTCAGCCCTTTTAAGGCTGCTTCACCGGCGAAACCACTTACACGATTGGCATCACCTTCTATATAGGCCACATTATATCCGTTTTCCAAAAAGCTGTATGAGCGGCTTCCGGCTTTTAAGGTAAAGTATGAATCATCATACCCAAAAGCAAGCGGGTGTGAAGCATCGACTTTGGTTTTGAAAATACTCCCGGTTATAAAGTTTGTAACGCTTTCCTTTTCGCGCTGGTCATATGGAATTAATAAATTGGGCTCTTCTTTGTCCTCCTCCTCATCAGACGAATTCATTTTTAAGCCAAAACCTTCCTTATCTGCAAATGCTGTAAGGGCATTGTCAATGGCCACAAGGGTTCCGCCTTTTTGTACCCATTCCTTGATTTTTTTTAAGGCCTCTTCATCAAGATACCCTTGATAATAACCTGACGGCAACACCAAAACATCAAACTGATCTAAAGGAATGTCTTTAAAATAATCTGTATCCACCTGATTAACGGGGTAGTGCAGTTGTTGTTCAAAAAAGTGCCAAAGGGCGCCAAAGCTGAGTGATGAAGTATATTGGCCTCTTAATAAAGCAACCTTAGGTGCGTGTATGATTTTTACATCAGGCGAACCAAAATCTGTCCCGGTATCTGAAAAACTTGTGCTTGAGGAATAAAGATTTCGATTGTGTTTGTTAGCAATTCGGGTCAGGGTTTCATGAAAGTCGGGATTATTTCTGTTATCACTTTTTGTAATGATGAGACTTCCGCGATCGAATGTTTCTCCGCTTACGCCAAATTTCTTTTCGCTAAAGCGCACTTTAATATCTTCCTGTAACAATTCAGATAAAAAGGCTGCATCCTGCATACTGCTCCATTTGCTTATGTATCCTGCAGCATTAGGACTTATATTGTTTTGATCGCTCATCATGGGCTGATTTGCATTTGCTGCTATCAAACTTGTACTTGCAACAGCCTCAAGCCCGAAAGCATGTGGCAAATTCCAGGCCGTGATATCATAAGTGAGCGGAGTACTGAGTTTGGTTTCAGGCTCAAAAAGTGCTTGTACCATTCTGCCTTTTGGTTGATTGGTACTAACCACAAGGGCATTATTTAAATCCAGATTCACTGAGGCATTTGAACTGTAAAGAAAGCCCGAAGCCTTTCCGCCGGAAGCGAAACCGTAATCTATTTCGTGAAGTTCCAGAAGTTTTACAAGCGCATTAATTTTATCAGTTTCACCTTGAAGGACATAGCTTTTATACTTCAAATCAGGCTTAAAGAATTTTTGAAATTCGGTATTGAGCCTTTTGGCATTTAGGGAAGAAATTTCAACAGTTGAGAGTCCCGAGGTCTTGTGATGCGCCACACGATCCACCAGGGTGAGTTCGTACCCTTCGTCTGTTTTGATACCCAACCCGGCCCTGCCATGCCCTGCCTGTTCATAGGTCATACCAATGGCACCCAAATAAGTAGGATATGTATCGCCATAACTGGGATAGAGCAGGTCAAAACGCTCCCGGGTAAAATAGAGCCAGCCTTCAGCATCAAAGTATTTTGCGTGGTTTTTCCCTATTTGTATTTGAAAATCGCGCTGCCAGTCTGTGATGACTTCGTGAAAAGGTTCTGCTGCAGGCGCAAAATAATACGGCTCGTTGATGCCTTGCTCATGAAAATCCACATGTATATGTGGCATCCACAGATTGTAAACCTTAAGTCGTTGTTGTGTTTCCACCTGAGTGGCCCACGCCCAGTCACGGTTAAGGTCAAAAAGGTAATGGTTGGGGCGTCCACCCGGCCAGGGTTCCATATGTTCTGCAGCGAGTTGGGATGCATTATATGGAGTAGATTTTACCTGATTGTACCAGTTTACATAGCGGTCGCGACCATCCGGATTTAGATTAGGGTCTATAATTACGACTGTATTTTCAAGCCAGGATTGTTTTTCTGTAATGAGTTCATAGAGGGTTTGCATGGCGGCCTCTGTGCTGGAAGCCTCATTGCCGTGCACATTATAGCTTAGCCATACAATGGCTATTTCAGGGTTTGCAGTGCCTTCAGCCAGTCCAATCTGTTTCAGATTGTTGGTGCGAATCGTTTCCAGATTGCGCATATTGGCTTCTGAAGAAACAACTGCATAAGTTAAAAGACGTCTTTCGTTGGTTTTTCCATACGTTTCATAGGTCACCATCGCACTGTTTTCTGCGATATGGTTAAAGTAAGAAACTACGTCTGCATGGCGGGTGAATTGTGTTCCGATTTCGTAACCTAAAAATTCTGAAGGAGATTTGATATTTTGACTAAAACCAAAACAAAAAACAAAAAGAGAAATAATGGATGTAAATGTATGTTTCATAAAATATTTGTTGAAAAATGCTTCGTAATAAAAGTCATAAATCTACTAAAAACTAATGAACCTGAAGTGGCTTCATCAAAAATTAAATGATACTATGTAAAATGAAAAAGGGACTGTCTTTTCAGACAATCCCTTTTTCACTTAACAAACTCAAGTTTATTTAATGGGAAGAATATCAATGATAACGGTTCTGTTATAAAAACGTTCTTCAGGTTTTTTATTTTCAAAAGGTGATGTTTGCAAATCTTCACCAAATCCGTGTGTTTCAAGCGTTACGCCCTTTCTTCCTGCTTTTGTTATAGCTTTCTGAAGAATGGCTTTTACGTCATTGGCTCTTCGCTCAGATAGGGTTTGATTGTAAGCTGCATCTCCAATGATGTCAGTATATCCGTGGATGATTACTTTTCCCTTTTCGGGAATCATAGGAGCCACAACTTCTGTAAGGTATTTTTCATATCTTACTATAGAATTTGATTCATTGAAATTATAGGGCACACTAAAGCGCATTACTTCTTCTGATGTAGAAGGCGTCCAGAGCACCATACTTACGTTGGTTTCTTTTACTACTTTGGCACCTTCGGGTGTAGTACCAATCATTTTTACATTATAGTCACCTTTAGCATTTGTGCCTAAAATTGCTTTTCCGGGAATGGCTACTTTATTCTGAGTATAAGGACCGAAGTGTTGTACATTTCCGTTTTTATCTTCTATTTCTAAAGACCAAGATTCAAAAGCCTCTTCAGCTCCATCATTGTCAAAGGTAACATAGCTGTCAACTGGTGCTTCCTGTCTGTCAATAATCTGGATGGGCTTCAGCGGGCTGTCAGGTCCACTCTGAAATTCCATAAGCAAAGCCGGTGAGTTACTTTCTATACTCACTCTGCGATCTCCCTGACGCAGCAGTACCAAATCTGTTGTAGCTCCCGGCTTTTCTGACGGAATAGCGGGTTTGTTACGGCCTTCTGTAGTGATTCTTGATGTATTTATTTCGAATATGTCAACCAAATACGTTTTTACAGTTTCTGCCAATATACGGGCATCATCAGGTCCTTTCTCAGAAGAACCAACTAATTTGACAGATGAGGCAGGGTTTTTCACCATACGATCACCAAGAATATTCAGGATGTTGTAATACACAACCATTTGTCTGTCAGAACGACCTGAAAGATTTGAAGGGGTAAACAATTCAACCTGATCTTCTTTAAAGTCTTTTACCTGATTTTTGTTCAATTGTACATAACGATTAGGAATCTCTGTTGAACCCAGGTCAAAAAACACATAATTTATAACCGGGAAGGTTTCTCTTACTGTGCGTTCTGATGGAACATTTTTAGGAGAATTTACTGTGAAATCTACTTTAGCATCAGGAACAAGAGTTTTCTCTTCTTCTTTTACGGGTGAAGTCTTTTTTCCAACACCAAATTTAAGAACGGCGCCGGCTCTTACTGTAGTCATGTTCCAGGTTTCAATTGAACGTGGATTTTGTCCAAAATAAGGGTGGAATGCCACAAAAGGAGATAACACAAATTGTGTTTTCTTGTTTTGCCCTGTGAGGGGTATATCATATCCAGCACCAATTTGCATAGAAATAATGGTTTTCTCCACTTCACTGAAATCTCCTGTCATTACAGGGCCATCGGTTTGCTCAGGGAAATCCGGGTTTGCTTTCAGCTGATATTCATATGATTTATCCATATTAAAGGCCAGTCGCGGCCCTGCATAGAGATAAAAATCAGATTTGAACGGTGCAAAGCGCAAACTGGGTTCGATGGTAAGGTAACTGAGTTTTGTGGATAAATCCATAGGACAATCACAAGCGCTCATCACTTCATCAAATTCGCCACGACGGCTGTCGTAACCAAATTGAAATATCATACCTAAACGTGTGTTTGGACGGTAATATTCTACGCTTGGCGCAAGATAAAGGCCGGCACCAAATCCGTCGTGAAATGCTGCGGGAACTCTTAAGTCAGCATCGATTTGTTGTGTGCTTCCCTGATATATGTTAAAGTTTGCACCTACAGCTGCACCAAACTTCCAGGATGGTTTTGTGTATTCTATTTCTTGTGCAGAAAGAGATGTAAATAAACCCAGTAAAAAAAGTAGTGAAATAAATATGCTTTTTAAGGGCAAGGTATCCGGTAACTGCATACTAAGCAGTCTGTTTGTTGAATGAGTTGTATTTTTCATTTTATGAATATTATGTTGTTAGTAACAAGTAAGTAGAACACCGGGATTATTTCCCGGGTTCTACATTTTTATATTTGTTATTTAGTTAGGTACATTGATTGTGGTATTAACCATAGTTACAGAAGCAACCAAGGAAATAGCTCTTCCATCAAGGACAGTTTGAGCCGCATTACCTGAAGTTGATAATGTAACTCCTTGCATGGAAACAATAGTTCCTACCATAGTTCCGCCGCCGGCAGCATTGATTGTCGCTGCGCTACCTACCTGCCAAAAGACATTGGCAGCGTTTGCTCCGTTTATAAGATTAACACTTTTAGCTCCTGTTGGGCCAGCAATACCTACGGTTAAACCGGAAGCAGTTTGAAATACCCACAATGCGTTAGGATCTCCTTGAGCATCAAGTGTTAAATCGCCATTCGATATATTAAAAGTGCCACTGGCAGATTGATATACACCCGGAGGTAAAACCAAACCTCCAAGCTCTCCTGCACCCGGATCACTTCCACCAGGCATTGCTGCCGGTGAAATTGCGGTATAAAGTGCTTGTGCATCTAATAATGCTTGTTCAGCAATAGCAAAACTTGTAGCAGTTCCCGGTGCCGGGGGTGCCGTATAAATCCCTCCTGTTACCAAACCTTCATTCAATGGTGTTTGCGTATATATGTCACCTGTTAAACCATCGTTAAAACCGGTAACCAAGGTAGAAGCAGCAGTAGTTCCTATTCCACCATTATTAATTACAGTATTTAATCCCTCATTTGTCAACCCGGCATTTCCGCCAAATCCACCAAAATTTTCAATAGTTCCTAAATCCGGTAAATTCGGAGCAGCTGCTGTAGTAAATTCCCATATATAGTCACTGGCCAGGGGAGTACCTTCTGTATTTTCAGCTCCTGTAGTTATGGTTGCTGTATAGCGTGTATTTTCGTCCAAATCGCCAGCCGGATCAAATGAAGCTGTTGTTCCTGTATAGGTAACCACTCCGGCAATAACGTTTGTGCCTTCATTCAAGGTAAATGTTGTGCCATTAATAGTTGCAAGATCCATAGGCACACTGAATGTTGCATCGATTACTTTATCAAGGGCAACATCTGTTTCTTCATTTTCAGGGTTTGTTGAAATTACTGTTGGAGCAACAAATGTTCCTGTAGTAAATTCCCAGGTATAATCACCGGCCAGTGGAGTGCCTGCTAAGTTTTCAGCTCCTGTGGTTATGGTTGCTGTATAGAGTGTATTTTCGTCCAAATCAGCAGCCGGATCAAATGAAGCTGTTGTTCCTGTATAGGTAACCACTCCGGCAATAACGTTTGTACCTTCAGTCAATGTAAAGGTTGTACCATCAATAGTTGCAGGGGCCATGGGCTCGCTGAATGTTGCATCGATTACTTTATTAAGGGCAACGTCTGTTTCATCATTTTCGGGGTCAGTTGAAATTACTGTTGGCGCAACAATTACACCTGTGGTAAATTCCTAGATATAATCACTTTGCAATGCTATCCCGGTTGTATTTTCAGTTTCTGTTGTAATCGTTGCCGTATAAACCGTACTTAAGTCCAGTTCTGCTGCCGGTGTAAAGCTGGCTGTTGTTCCACTATAGGTAATGGTACCTGCTACAGCTGTTCCTCCATTCATAACTGTGAAAGTTGTTCCGTTGACTGTAAGCGGATCCATAGGCTGATTGAATGTCGCTGTGATTACTTTATTCAATACAACATCTGTTTCATTGTCTTCAGGATCTGTAGAGATTACCATAGGAGCTATGTTTTCTCCTGTACTGAATGTCCATACATAATCTTCCTGAAGTGCATTACCATCTACATCTTTCACAGAAGTTTTTACCTTTCCAACATACGTAGTGCTGCTTGAAAGTAGTTCTGAAGGTGTAAAGGAAGCTGTAAGAGTACTTTGATCATAAGAGATCGTTCCTGTAATTTCTGATTGCCCTTCAATTGTAATAGACCCCATAGTTAATGTAGCGGGGTTCATTTCTTCGTTAAAGGTTACCGTGATTACTTTATCAAGGGGAACATTTATGTCACCGTCTGTGGGATCAGTTGATACTACAAGCGGGCAAATTCCAATTGTTTCCTGATAGTCGTCTTTTTCGCAACCTGCAAATAAGGCAATCATCACGAATGAAAAGATTGTTAGTAATTTATTTGTTTTCATTTTTTCATTTTTTAATTCCCGTAAGTAACGGGTTTGGGGTGAATAAAGATTGTTTACGCAAAGGTGATGAAGTGACGAGGCTTTTTTCTTACAGAATAAGATATACTACTTACAATATTCACACATAGGAATAGCGGAAATGAAAAAGGGATAAAAATTTGATACAGACTACCTTAACAGTATAATGTAGCTCATAGTTTCTTTAGATTTAAGGAATATTTAAGGAAATGTGGAATAAGGCTGAAGGTAAAAACTATGTCTGGATCACTATTGAAAAAAAGTAAAAACGATTAGATCTTTTCAAGATTTTTCTTGCGTTTCTCTTTGAGTTTTTTATAGAAAGAAGGGGTTAAGCCAGTAATTTTTTTAAATTGATTGGAAAGGGCAGCAGCACTGCTGTAATTTAACTTATAGGAAATTTCTGAAAGACTGAGCTCGTTATAAATAATCAATTCCTTGATGCGTTCAATTTTATGGTTTAGAATGAATTGTTGTATGGTGATACCCTCTGTTTGTGAAAAAAGATTGGCGAGGTAGGTATAGTCATAATCCAATTTTTCAGTAAGAAGTACAGAAAATTTTACTTTTGGTAACGCATCAGTGTGGTGTACCATGTCGATAATCACATTTTTAATTTTTTCAATAACTATGGCCCGCTTGTCATCCATCAGCTCCAGTCCTGATTTAAGCAATTCTCTTTTGAGTTGGTCACGTTGTCTGTCTGTGATGTTTTCCATAAGCCTTACCTCGCCAAGGTCAACAGTAAAGTGTTTGAGACCAAGTTTTGATAACTTATCACTCACTAATATTTTGCATCGCCGGCTAACCATGTATTTTATATATAAAGTCATTAAAGGTTGATTGTTTTTTGGTGAACGACAGGGTGCTTCAGTTCACAATAAGCTTACATCAATTGTGAGTTCAAAAAAGGTGGTTAAGTAGAGGCTCTCTTTACTCAAAAGAATAGGTCAAATAGTATTTTCAAAGGTAAGCAAAAGAAACTAAAGGCGCGTTCTTCTTCTCCTGTACAATAAGCTTAAGGTTCATTTACCGTGCCATAAAATTTTGGATTTTTTTCCGACAAATTTTATACTATTTAAAACATCAATTGACACATTAACTTTATATTTATAAAATTAAACAGCCAAACACCTTATATTTGAAAAGAATTTCAAACGTGCTATGCCAAAACACTGTATTCCGTATCAAGATACCGGATATTTTTCAAACCTGATTCTGGACTATCTAGCTCAGGATCCATCTGTTGAATTTTTATACAATCGTTTTCCGACTCTTGAAAACTTCGGGGAACAAATCACTGAAAAAGCAAAATTCTACCCCAACGAAAATAGAAAAGGACTGGTAGAGGCCATCAACAATCAGTATAAAAACCTGAAGATTTCTAAAGCCACCGGAACACACCTGAAAAACTTAGAACAACACAACACCTTCACCATTACCACAGGTCATCAGCTCAACCTCTTTACCGGTCCATTGTATTTTTTGTATAAGATTGTTTCCTCTATCAATTTGTGCAAAGAACTCAAGAAGGAATACCCCGAAAATAATTTCGTTCCCATATATTGGATGGCAACTGAAGACCACGATTTTGACGAAATCAACTTTTTCAACTTTAGAGAAAAAAAAATGGTGTGGGACAGAAGTTCAGACGGAGCCGTAGGCGAACATTCCACCGAAGGACTGCAAAAATTTTATGAAACCTTTTCAAAAGAACTCGGTGCCTCACCCAACGCCGAAAAACTAAAAACACTTTTTAAAGGGGCATATTTAGACCACAACAACCTTGCTGATGCTACACGATATCTGGCAAATGAGCTTTTTGGGGAGTATGGACTGGTAACTCTCGATGCAAACGACACGAATTTAAAACAACTTTTTGCTCCCTATATCCACGAAGAACTTTTTCAAAAAACCTCTTCTGAAAGTATCGAAAAAACAAATGAGAAAATAAATTCCATTCCCGGGAAAAATTACAAACTCCAGGTAAACCCCAGGGAAATCAATTTATTTTATCTAAAAATAGGGCTTCGGGAGCGTATCATTGAAAAAGAAGGTGAATTTTATATTAATAACTCAAAATTAAAGTTCAGCAAAAGCGAACTTGAATCTGAAATTCAAAACCATCCGGAGCGTTTTAGTCCCAATGTGATGTTGCGGCCGCTTTATCAGGAGGTTGTTTTGCCCAATCTATGCTATATAGGTGGTGGCGGCGAATTGGCTTACTGGCTGCAATTGAAAGATTATTTTAAAACCCAGCAAGTGACTTTTCCGATACTTTTGCTTCGGAATTCTGCGCTGTTGATTCCGGCTAAAACGGTCGAAAAGCTTTCAAAACTTCAGGTTACTGTTGAAGATTTATTTCTCAAGCCACACGAATTAAAAACAAAGGTTACCAAACAAATTTCAGATATAAGGATTGATTTTTCGCAACAGCGAGCACATTTAAAAGAGCAGTTCAAAGCATTATACAAACTTGCGCAACAAACTGATAATTCATTCAAAGGAGCTGTGGCCGCCCAGGAAAAAAAGCAACTCAACGGGCTGGATAATCTGGAAAAACGATTGCTCAAAGCCCAAAAGCGAAAAATTGCAGATCATCTGGAGAGAGTTTCGGTACTGCAGAATGAGTTGTTTCCTAGTGGCAGTTTACAAGAGAGAAGCCATAATTTTTCCGAGTGGTATTTGGGATATGGTAACGAGTTGACTCCTCTTCTCATAAAAGAATTACAGCCACTTGATTTTCGTTTTCTGGTTTTAGAGGTGTAAAAAGAATATTGTGCTATTAAAAAAGAGCCGTTTAAAAATTTTTAAACGGCTCTTTGGTTTTTAATATTTTGTATTAAAATTACTAGGCACTAATTTTGTCTTTTTTTACCATTTTTTAAACTGTTCAGAAACAGCACAACCAGAAAACCTGTGGCAGTACTTTGGGAAATTATAAGAATTTCAGAATCTACCTTAAAAAAGTTCCAGACAATGAGCGCGACTATCACATTGATTAAAATTATCAACGATATGATCAAAATTTTATAGGCCATAATTAATTAAAAATATTGTTCTTATTTTATTTGTGGAAGCAAATGTAAAAAAAACGATAACGATAAATTTAATTTAAAATGAAGTCTTTTTTTTTTACCTGATTATAAAACCCACAAAAAGCATAAAGTCAATCCCCTAGACGGTGCTATGTTGTATTTTTCTGTGGATGGTCACATTTGCAAAATATAGAATACTTCCTAAAAGTGGTAGAAATAGCACAAGAAGCATCCATATTACTTTTCTTAAAACAGTATCTTGATATTTTAAGATATGAAAAAGGGAATAGCCTATTATAGCAAAAATGATAAATGAAAAAAAATATGCGAGTATTGGGTCTAATAAAGTCATAAGTTATAAATATTAATATTGCTTATTCAGAATAAAAGTTAGCAGTACACATGCACAAATGTTCTCCCCATGCACAACTATATGAAATACCCCGTGAAGTCCACCCTGGATTATTAGCTAATAATTGACCAAAGTTTGATTGGCACTAACTTCCATGGCCTTCAAACTTTGACAAAAATACTGAAAATTTAATCAATATCATATTCCAGCCGCATCGTGATAGAGGCGGTTTTCTTTTTATCTGATGTATTGAAACTACCTCCCCAGCTGTAATCTTCACCACTGTTTTGTCCCGTTATTTGGAAAACACCCAAACTGGCATTGTTGAGATCACCCAGTTTGCCTCCGCTGTTTTCTGCAATTTTTTCGGCGCGTAGCCTCGCATCTTCAGTAGCTTTGGAAATCATTTCAATTTTTAAATCGGCAAGTTTGGTGTAATAATATCGAGGGGCATTGCTGTTGAATTGTACACCTTTGTTGAGGAGTTCTGTGACTTCACGCGAGACACTTTCCACAAGTTCGACATCTGTAGCTTCCACTTTTACAGACTGTGAAAGTTCATAACCCATAAAAGTGCTGCCCACAAAGTTTCCATCTTGATATTGATTTTCCCGGCGTTCGTTGGTTTGAACAGAATTGAAGATGATACTTTCCTTTTTTATCCCTTTTGAAACCAAATAATCTTCTACGGCTTTTTTGTCTTCGATCAATTGGTCAAAAGCAGTTTTTAAATTGGAGTTCATTCTCGAAAATTGGCCTTCCCAGACAATTAAATCAGATACAAAATCAGTGGAACCTGATCCGGTTACAGAAATCTTACCATCAGGGTTGGCACGGTCAACATAGGCATTTCCAAGAAAAATGGCTGCCAAAACTATGGCGATCGAAAAAATAATGGCAGTAATGTATTTCATATAAATATCTTTTTAAGAAGCCTAAGGTAAACTTTTTTTGAATTCCATTTCCAGCGTTACTGAAAAATTTTATCTAAAAATTACCAGATTTTCCATTGCCCAAAAAATCAAAATGCCCTATTTTTGCCTATGCAAAACAACAACGTACTTATTTTAGATTTCGGTTCGCAGTACACCCAGCTTATTGCAAGGCGTGTTAGAGAGTTAAACATTTACTGCGAAATCCATCCTTACCACAAAATTCCACAAGATTTAGACAAGTTTAAAGCGGTGATTCTCTCGGGAAGTCCTTTTTCCGTGCGCGCTGAAGATGCCCCGCATCCTGATTTGTCGGCCATCAGAGGTCACAAACCTTTATTGGCGGTGTGCTATGGTGCCCAGTATCTGGCCCACTTTTTTGGTGGCATAGTAGAGCCTTCAAATTCAAGGGAGTTTGGCAGGGCAAAGATTTCCGAAATCAATGAAGATAACGGAATTTTTGAAAATATATCCACAGGCAGCCAGGTGTGGATGAGCCATAGCGATACTATTGCAAAACTACCGGAAAACGGGGTTTTGCTTGCAAGTACCCACGATGTGAAAAATGCAGCTTTCAGGATAGAAGGTGAGCAGACCTATGCCATTCAATTCCACCCTGAAGTCTATCATTCAACGGACGGGAAACAATTTTTAGAAAACTTTTTGGTCAAAATAGCTGAAGTAGAACAAACCTGGACCCCGGAAGCTTTTGTAGAGCTTACCGTTTCAGAGTTAAAGGAAAAAATCAAAGACGATAAAGTCGTCCTGGGCCTGAGTGGGGGGGTGGATTCTTCGGTTGCGGCGATGTTGTTACACAAGGCCATTGGTAAAAACCTGTACTGTATTTTTGTGAACAACGGCTTGTTGCGTAAAGATGAATTCGACAGCGTCTTGCACCAGTATAAAGATATGGGCCTCAATGTAAAAGGTGTTGATGCCTCGGCACGCTTTTTGGATGCCCTTGCCGGGGTGAGTGATCCCGAGCTCAAAAGAAAAGCTATAGGTAACGCTTTTATAGAAGTGTTTGATGATGAAGCACATTTGATTCAGGATGTCACCTGGCTGGCTCAGGGAACCATTTATCCTGATGTGATTGAATCGGTTTCAGTCAACGGGCCTTCTGTAACGATTAAATCACACCACAATGTGGGCGGTTTGCCTGATTTTATGAAATTAAAAATCGTGGAACCACTCAGAATGTTATTTAAAGACGAAGTGCGTCGCGTGGGTGCTGAACTGGAGATCAGTAAGGATATTTTAGGAAGACATCCATTCCCGGGACCGGGATTGGCAATTCGTATTCTTGGTGATATCACTCATGAAAAAGTGCGTATATTGCAGGAAGTCGATGCGGTTTTTATCAACAACCTGAAGAAATGGGACTTGTATGACAAGGTTTGGCAGGCAGGAGCCATTTTGCTTCCGGTGGACTCTGTTGGCGTGATGGGAGATGAACGCACTTATGAAAAAGTGGTTGCCCTGAGAGCTGTGGAAAGCACAGATGGCATGACAGCAGACTGGGTGAATTTACCATATGAATTTTTGCAGGAAACTTCAAACCAGATAATAAATCGCGTAAAAGGCGTTAATAGAGTAGTATATGACATCAGTTCAAAACCACCGGCAACCATAGAATGGGAATAGGTGCCAAACTGATTTTTAATTGGATCAATAAGACATTATAAATTGAAAAAAATAATATGCATACTGGTATTTCTTATTTGTGGAAGTGTACTTTCAGCACAAACTTCTTATATAAGCCATCGGGTAGAAAAAGGGGAAACCATAACAGGCCTGACCAGTCAATACAAGATTTCAGAAGCTGATCTTTTTCGTTTAAACCCTGAGATTAAAGATGGTCTAAAAGAAAATACCATTCTCATCATTCCCAAAAATATAGAAAGTTCACAGAAAAATGAGGTAACTTTTAAGAACCATAAAGTCAAGAGAAAGGAGACCCTTTTTGGTATTGCTTCAAAATATGGAACTAATGTCGAGGAAATCAAAAAATACAACAAGCATTTATATGCCAACGAGTTAAAAAAAGGTGAGGAAATCAGGGTCCCTATTGTTAAAGTAACCATTGTTTCTTCAGCACCCGCGACAGCTACTGAGCCCGGCGATTCAGACCCCAATATCCAAATACACAAAGTTGAGGCAAAAGAGACAAAATTTGGCATCGCCCAGCAATATGGAATCACCGTTGCCAAGCTGGAAGCTCTGAATCCGGCTGTTTATGGAACAGACAACCTGCCACTGGGAATGGAACTTAAAGTCCCTAAAAAAACAACGACAGAAGTAGTTCCTGTAGAAGAAATCGATGAAGGCTATACTTATTACACCATTCAGCCCCGGGAAGGATTCTACCGCCTGAAAGTTATGTTTGATGTGACCGAAGAAGAAGTAAAAAGGCTCAATCCCCATGTGAAAGACGGCTTAAAAGACGGCATGGTGGTCAAAGTCCCCAAAAAAGAAACAACTTCAGAAATTGATCCTGAAGTAACACCTTCTAAACAGGTGAGTCTAGAGTATCAACTCTCAAATTTTGACACAAAAAATTTGGTACTGTTCCTGCCATTTCAGCTGGATAAAATCCAGAAGGATTCCATTTCCTACAACGAAAACCTTTTGACAACAAATGTCACCATGCGTCTGGCGCTTGATTTTTATTCCGGTGTGCTATTGGCAACAGAGTTTGCTAAAAACAAAGGAATTTCAGTAAACCTGCACGTTTTTGACACTCAGGAAATGGAAAGTGGTGTTCGACAGCTGTTTCAACGAAAAAATATTCAGGATGTAGATCTTGTGATTGGTCCCCTCAGGCAAACCCAGGTTGAAAGGGTAGCTTCAGATTTATCCAATCAAAACATTCCGGTGTTATCACCCCTGAGTAATATTCAAGGTCGTATGACTTCAAACTTTATTCATACTGTGACTTCAGATAATATTATAGAAAACAGGATGCTTTCTTATTTGAAGGAACACAGTGAAGGAAAAAAATTGGTTCTGCTTACAGATAACTCCAAACCAGCGAGCAGACAAAAATTGCAAAATGAGTTTCCGGGTATAATAGTGGTGACACCCAGAGAGGGAGGCTTCTTCACGACTCAGGATATAAATGCACATATTGACGAAAATCAAGACAATTGGGTGATTATTGAATCCTCAAACGTAGTAGTGGTGAGCAGTGCTGTAGGGGTTTTGAACAGTTTGAGTAAAAGTAGGGATATCCGTTTGTTTACTTTGGATAATAATAATGCGTTTGAGTACAGGGAGGTGTCAAACAATCACCTGGCCAACCTTGAGTTTACATTCCCGTCGCGTAGTAAAACATTTAATGTGAACAAAGAGAATGATTTTATTGAGGCTTATGAAGTAAAATATGGAATCATACCCAATCGTTTTGCGGTAAGGGGTTTTGATGTCACGTATGACGCTTTGTTGAGGTTGGCATATTCAGATAACATTTTACAGGCAAATGAGCGTATTGAGGGAGAAACTTCTTATGTTGAAAATAAATTTCATTATGTGAAGAATAGTGACGGTGGCTTTTATAACACCTCCACGTATATTTTAAAATATACAAAAGACCTCGATTTGGAGGAAGTAGAATGACCACGTCAAAAGTAATTTACCAAGGAAAATTAAGGACAGAGTGCACACATTTACAGTCTGGTGCTAAGTTTATTACCGATGCCCCGATCGATAACCAAGGAAAAGGGGAAGCCTTTTCGCCCACAGATACCGTAGCAACCGGACTGGCAAATTGCATGCTCACCGTGATGGGAATCAAAGCAAATGACCTGGGCGAAAATATCGATGGAACCATAGCAAATGTAACCAAAATCATGGCGGCAAACCCTAGGCGCATTTCCACTATCAAAATAGAACTCAACTTTCCGGAAGGGATTTCAGAAAAAAATCAAATAATATTGGAAAGAACAGCACGCACCTGTCCTGTGGCATTAAGTTTGCATACAGAGATTACACAGGACATTCAATTTTGCTGGCAATGAAACCCATAATTTTTTTATTACTATTACTTCCTTTGTTTACTGTATCAGAAGATGCAGTCACCATTCCATGGGAAGAAAATACTAAATTAAGCTGGAAGGATTTCAAGGGAAAACCTGACCCCTCGAGCTCATTTGTGGCTTCTACCCACTCAAGCATTATTTTTAGTTATAGTATGAGGTCAGAAAACGGAAAGCTATCGCTTACAACAGAGACAGATGCTTATTTTTATCCGGAAATGTCTTGGTTTATAAAGGGAGAAGTAAATGACCATATTTTAAATCACGAACAAGGGCATTTTGATATTACCGAACTTCACGCTAGAAAACTCAGAAAAGCCTTTTCTGAATATAAGGTTACTGAAAACTATAAAAAGGAACTCACCGTAATATTCACAAGCTTGAACAACGAGCGTCAAAAAATGCAAAACCTGTATGATAAGGAGACAAACCATTCCCGCAATGTTGAAAAAGAAACCCACTGGCAAAAATTTATAGCAACTGAGTTACTGCAATATGCCCGTTGGAAAAAGGAATGACAATGCAACCCAACCCGGAAAACCTTATCGAGCTGGCACACTACAAGATGCCTTTTGGGAAATACAAAAATTATGATCTCATTGACATTCCGGAATATTATTATGTATGGTTTAAACAAAAGGGATTCCCTTCCGGGAAATTGGGAATGATGCTGGAGCAGATGTATGAAATCAAACTCAATGGACTTGAAGAACTTATTTACAATATCCGGAAAAAATATCCTTGATAATTAGTTTACATGAATGTGTGGGATGGTTAAAATATTTTTATTTTAGCATAAACACCAACAGTTACTGAAACACATTTGCTCCAATGAAAAATTCTGTATTTATATTTTTGGTTTTTATCTTATCTAGCTGTGATATTCAATATGAAGGAAATACCCGATTATTGGTAACCGGTGAAGTTGTTGGCCGGAATGGCTCGCCTTTATCTGGAGTGGATGTAATTGCCAAAATAAGTCAGGGTTCCGGTTTTGGAAGCAGAAAAGAAAATATTGGTATAACTACAACTGATGAACAAGGTGTTTTCAAAATGCTCTTCCCAAAACCAAAAGGAGAAATTGATTACACTATTCACTTCTTAAGCGCCGAAAATTATCAGGAAAAGCGTTTTGTGAATATCTTTTACGAAGATTTCAATGATTATGCATACAGAATGGGTGAAACTACCTTGTATAAAAATGATGACATCGTAAATCTTGACTTTTCGTTTAATCAAATCAATCCACAAAACAATATTACTGAATTAAATGTCATCGGGATGCTTGCAGACTATTTGGTTTGGGTAAACCCGAACGATGAACAGCAAAACTATGTTTATTATAGCCAATATCAAGTAGCTAAAAATCAAACCCTTGTGTTGGAATATATTGTGCATGATTTTATAAATAATCAGAATACATCCCACTCAGAAACCATTGTAATTGAAGAACAAAATGTGACTTACACTATAACCTACTAACCAATGAAAAAATTGAGTTTATTTTTTTTGATAATTTTTCAATTTGGTTTTTCACAAGAAGAAGAAATTACGCAAAAACCCATCTTTTCATTTGATCATGGTTTTTCAGTCTATTTGAATAAACAAATTAATTTTGGAGACAACTTCTTGTCTGAAGCACATAAATCAGTTATTGGTTTTGGAATACAAAAGAACATCATTAATCTATATGGATTTGCAATTGGTGCTGCTTATGAATTTTCAGTCTATAAAGTAACTGACAAATCAGTAGTTGGAAACATTGAATCAGCAAATTATTCAAATTTTTCAGCAAGAGTTACTTATGATTATGAAATTTCAAACCAAATAACCCTAAATCCCTTTGTTGGCATAGGAGGAACAAGATTGAAACATCATAAAAGCCCTGCTAGTGGCAATAACTTTGGAACTTTTAGCGGAACTTCATATAACGCAGGACTTTATTTTGCTTTTAATTTTACCGAAAAAATGCATCTTTTTGCGGGAATAAATTACAGTTATGTTTCTTATGGAATAAAAAACGCACCCGAGTATGACGCTTTCTTTAACAACTCAAACCAAATCCAAATTCATCTGGGAGTTGGATTTTTTTAACACTCTTAATCAATACTAAATTTAAATGTATTTTGCAAACTAGTATTGTCTTTAAGGCAAATTGTTAGTGAGAAATAAGGGGAGGGTGCAAAAAAACATTTGAAATTAATAGCCAAACTCCCTGAAAATATTAACCACTTTTTCATTGTTTGGTATCATTTCTTCTTTGTATTTTTGCGC
Source organism: Flavobacteriaceae bacterium (assembly GCA_040903465.1). Lineage (GTDB taxonomy): Bacteria > Bacteroidota > Bacteroidia > Flavobacteriales > Flavobacteriaceae > Planktosalinus. Next base: position 2,091 of record JBBDVI010000138.1, on the reverse strand, counting down.
ATTGTAAAAATGAAGGGAAAATGATTTTAAGAGTAATTTAAAATCTTACTTCTCAAATCTAATATCTGAAATCTAACATCAAAAATGGCCAACACCAAATATATCTTTGTTACGGGAGGTGTGAGTTCTTCATTGGGAAAGGGAATCATCGCAGCTTCCCTTGCTAAACTTCTTCAAGCTAGAGGCTACAGGGTAACCATCCAAAAACTTGACCCTTACATCAACATCGATCCCGGCACACTCAATCCTTATGAGCACGGTGAGTGCTATGTAACAAATGATGGTGCTGAAACAGATTTGGATTTAGGTCATTACGAGCGGTTTTTAAATGTCGCAACTTCCCAGGCAAACAACGTCACCACCGGAAGGATTTATCAAAGTGTTATAGAAAAAGAACGACGCGGTGAATTTCTGGGAAAAACAGTACAGGTAATTCCACACATCACAAACGAGATCAAAGAACGTATCCAAATACTGGGAAACAGTGGTGATTATGATATCATCCTGACTGAAATTGGCGGTACTGTGGGTGATATAGAGTCTTTACCATACATTGAGGCGGTGCGACAGTTGAAATGGGAATTGGGCGATGACAACGCCATTGTAATCCATTTAACGCTGGTGCCTTTTTTGGCAGCAGCCGGTGAACTTAAAACCAAACCCACACAACACTCGGTGAAAGTTTTAATGGAAAGCGGTATCAGGGCAGATATACTTGTGTGCCGAACAGAGCACCACCTTTCAGATGAATTGCGTGTAAAACTGGCCTTGTTTTGTAACGTAAAAAAAGAAGCTGTCATAGAATCAATTGATGCTTCAACCATTTATGACGTACCCAACTTGATGCTGGAAGAAGGACTGGACACCATCACATTGGAAAAACTCAACCTGGAATCAAAAAATGAACCCGATTTAACCCGTTGGAATCAGTTTTTAGAACGCCATAAAAACCCCAAAAGAACAGTCAATATTGGTCTTGTAGGAAAATATGTAGAACTTCAGGATTCATACAAATCAATACTGGAATCCTTTATTCACGCTGGTGCAGAACTGGAAATAAAAGTCAAGGTAATACCCATTCACTCAGAATTTATCGATCAAAACATCATTGAAAACAAGATAGCAAACCTTGACGGAATACTGGTCGCACCTGGTTTTGGTGAGCGTGGCATTGAAGGGAAAATTGAAGCTGTAAAATATGCTCGTGAACACAAAATTCCGTTTTTTGGAATTTGTTTGGGAATGCAAATGGCTGTGATAGACTATGCCAGAAACGTACTGGGATTGAAAGAAGCCAACTCCACAGAAATGCAACCCAACACTCCTCATCCTGTCATTGACCTGATGGAAGAGCAAAAACATATCACAAACAAAGGCGGCACGATGCGATTGGGCACATGGAAATGTAAATTAACGCCCGGGAGCATCGTTTCTGAAGTTTACAAAGAAGATATCATTGAAGAGCGCCACCGTCACCGTTATGAATACAACAACAAGTATAAAGAAGAACTTGAAAATGCCGGAATGCTTACAACAGGAGTTAATCCTGAAACCGGACTCGTTGAAATAATAGAAGTCAAAGACCACCCATGGTTTGTGGGCGTGCAATACCACCCGGAATATAAAAGTACGGTGGCTAACCCGCATCCTTTGTTTATTGCTTTTATTGATGCAGCTGCAACATATAATTCAAATAAATAACAAAACATTCAGAAAACTGAAATTTTGAACTAATGATAGAAGAAAAAAAGTTTGATTTTAACTCATTAATAGGATTTGTTTTAATAGCCTTGATCCTGATTTGGATGTTGTATCAAAATTCTCCCACACCGGAAGAAATTGAAGCAGAGCAAACCCAAACAGAACAAGTAGAAAAACAAACACAGCCGGAGCAACCCACAAAAGAGGTAACTCCAGAAGAAATCACAGAAGCAAATTCCGGTGAAATGGTTTCAGATTCTCTAAGACAGGAATCTCTTAAAAACCAGCTCGGTTCTTTTGCTTATGCAGCGACCTTGCCTTCTGCGACTGATGCAGAAACCACGCTTGAAAATGATGTTATTGCGTTAAAAATAAGCAACAAAGGTGGCT
>JBBDVI010000137.1:0-20196 GCA_040903465.1 Flavobacteriaceae bacterium | reverse complement strand
GATAATGTTTTGATTGCAACTGATGTAACCACTGTTCAAATACCTGTGGGTGGGCAAATTTCCATGACAAAAGAAATTGAAATCACAGATAATATTGCAGATGTTTTTGAACTAACATTAGTTATCGATGATGTGGGAGACGGCACCGGAGTTGTAGAAGAGCTTGACGAAACAAACAATGTCTATATCACAACTGTCACCATTTTTAGTATTCCTGAAATAGGCAATCTTGACGACTTGGAGGTTTGTAATGAGGGATTTGGTTATGCCATTTTTGATTTAACTGAACAAAATGAAAACATAAGCACTACCCCCGAAGATGAAATTTCTTATTACATTTCTTATGACGATGCTTTGAATAAATATAGTCCAATTTCTAGTCCCAATGCTTATGAAAGCATTGCCAATCCCCAAATTGTTTATGTTAGGCTTGAGAATGAGACTTGTTTTAGGATAGCAAGTTTTTACATTTCCACTAAAGATTGTCCTCCAACAATTCCGGAAGGCTTTTCACCAAACAACGACAACAAAAATGATTATTTTGAAATAATAGGCTTGCTGGACATTTTTCCTGATCATGAAATTTTAATTTACAGCAGATACGGTAACCTGATTTTCAGGGGCAATAATGAAACAGGTTTCTGGGATGGCAATGCCAACGAAGGCTTACTGTATGAGGGTCCCGTTCCTGTAGGGGTTTATTATTATGTATTAAACCTCAACCATCCTGACTATGAATTGTTTATCGGTTGGGTCTATCTGAACAAGTAAAATTGCCCCTCCTGAGATTTTATTTTTTGAAATAATAGTGGTAACATTACGTGACTTAAAAAAAAACTAACATCCAAGCAAGTTCACTTTGACCATGAATTTATACATACCCTATTCCAAAGAAAAAATCCATTCATACATAAAAAAAAGACCCGGAGAAACAAAATTTGGCGAATCTGCACTCACAATTAATGACCTGCAGGAATTAAAAACAACTTCTGCCCGCTATGTTTTGCTGGGCATTCCCGAAGATGTGGGTGTTAAAGCAAATCGCGGTGTCGCAGGCACCTCAAATGCGTGGGAAGCCTGCCTAAAGTCCTTATTGAACATGCAGGCCAATGCACATACAAGGCCGGGAAACCTTATTGTTTTAGGCGAAATCGACTGTAAAACAGAAGTGAAAGCCGCAGAAACTTTGGATAAAATAGAAGAAAACTATCACGAAGAGCTTAGCAAGATTGTCACCCAAATCGATACAAAAGTAGCAACCATCATCGAGCATATCGTCAAAGCCGGCAAAACACCTGTTATTATTGGTGGTGGACACAACAACAGCTATGGGAATATCAAGGGTACTTCCCTGGCAGTAAAAAAACCACTGAGTGTTGTCAATTTTGATGCCCATTCAGATTTTAGGACCACAGAGCACCGCCATAGCGGCAACGGATTTTCCTGTGCCTACGAACAGGGATTTTTAAAACATTACTTTATTTTCGGTTTGCATAAAAACTATACTTCCCAAACAATTTTTGACCGCTTACGCGAAAACAGGGAACACATATCCTATATCCTTTTTGAACAAATTATGGTTGACCAGACCAAATCTTTTGAACAAGCACTTGTTGAGGCAGAAGATTTTATGGGTAACGGTAATTTTGGGCTGGAACTGGATCTAGATGCCATTCAAAACATTCCAAGTAGCGCAAAAACGCCAAGCGGATTTTCAGTCAACGACTCCCGAAGGTTTATCTCCTTTTTTTCCAAAAACAGTAATGTAACTTACCTTCATCTTTGTGAGGCAGCTCCTCATCCCGGAACAGATGAAGAAAAACAAACCGGAAAGCTCTTAGCTTACCTTATCATTGATTTTATAGGTTAATTAACATTTCTTTCAGCTAAGTTGTTGTATTTTAACGTTTCGAACCAAAACGTTGTTATCATGAAGCTAAAAGTAATTTTTATTCTCTCTTTAACTACCCTTTTTTTTGCCTGTAAAAACAATCCCGAAAATAAGGAAGAAAACCGGGAAGAAAGCGAAATATCAATAAATGATAATCAAGCGCTAGCCCCAGACATTCAACCCATTTCTCATGGCAGCTTGGTTTTGCAATGGGATGATGCCGTTCTTTATGCAGATCCTGTGGGAGGTAAAGAGGCTTTTGAAGGAAAGAATGATCCAGACCTTATTTTAATAACCCATCAGCACGGTGACCATTTTCATCCTGAAACCCTGGAAGCCGTTATGACCAACAATACAAAAATAATACTTCCACAATCTGTTGCAGATTTACTTCCCGAAGATTTCAACAAGGAAAACCTGATTATAATGGCAAATGATGAAACACACGATTTTATGGGCATGACCATCACTACCATCCCAATGTATAATTTAAGGGAAGAAGCCTTGAACTTTCACCCCAAAGGACGCGGCAACGGATATGTTATTGAAAAAAACTCCTATCGGGTATACATTTCTGGCGACACAGAGGACATTCCTGAAATGAGAAACCTTCAGGACATAGACCTCGCCTTTGTTTGTATGAATTTACCCTATACCATGACCGCAGAAAGTGCTGCCTCAGCAGTTTCTGATTTCAAACCAAATACCGTGGTTCCATACCATTTCAGAGGTGCTGAAGGTTTTAGTGATGTAGATGCTTTTGAAAAACAAGTGCAAGAAAAGACCCCTGAGGTGGAAGTATTGCGGCTGGAATGGTATCCTGAAAGAAGCGAATAAAATTTTGGATTTAAAGATTTCCCATTACTCATTATTCTATTTTGCTCTCATGCAATTTTACCACAGAAGATAAATCAAACCAAAAGATATTTCAGGAATACCTTTTATTTTCCCTGTTGTTGTTTCAGGGCGTTAAACTTCTATTAAAGACCCTGTGACGCTTGCAGAATGTTAAAAATGAACGTAAATTTATGGAATAACTGAAAAACTACAAAAACAATGAACTACCTCAATTTAAACAAGGAAAAAACCAACAATACTGTAAATGAACTCAACACCCTGTTGGCAGATTTTCATTTATATTATCAAAAATTACGCAACTTCCACTGGAACATCGTTGGTAAAAGTTTTTTTGATTTACACATTAAATTTGAAGAAATGTATGACGATACAAAACTCAAGGTAGATGAAATTGCGGAGCGTATACTCACCTTGCGATATCAACCCACAAGCAACCTGAGTGAATATCTAAAATTATCCAACATCAAGGAATCAAAAGCCACGCTTGATGACGTCACAATGATTGATACCCTTATTGAAGACCACTCCACACTTTTAAAGCAAATGCGCAAAGTAGTCAAGGTAGCAGATGAAGCAAACGACGAAGGAACCATTGATATGATTGGGGCTTACATACGAGAGATGGAAAAAACCACCTGGATGCTTGATGCGTGGAGAATGAAATCTTCAGACAACCACCCAAAAGCATAGCTGAAAAAACAGCTAAAAATTTTAAAGTAAAGTAACCAACCATTTACATATATGTTCAATAATTTTGATATAGCCAGAGCAGCAGAAAAACTTCTTGATAAGGTTTCAGGCTGGGGCGAGGGTATTATTTTGAAAGTACCTAATTTTTTAATTGCGATTCTTGTATTTGTCATCTTTTGGTATCTCGGCAAATACACAAGCAAGCTAATGAGCAAATATTTACTGAATCGTGCGGGACAGGAATCTGTAAAAAGGATTATTTCCAGAGCCGCTTTCATTATAATTGTTATTATTGGTTTTTTTATCTCACTCGGTATACTGGATCTTGACAAAGTCCTGACTTCAGTTCTTGCAGGTGCGGGTGTCATTGGTTTAGCTATTGGCCTAGCTCTTCAGGGCACTTTGAACAATACATTTTCAGGGTTAATTTTGTCATTTTTACCCAATATTCAAATTGGTGACTGGATAGAGACGAATGATTATTCAGGAAGGGTAATTGACATTAATTTAAGATGCGTCACCATTATTCAGCCAGAGAACAACCTGGTTTTTATACCAAACTCAAAAATTGTCGATTCCCCGTATAAAAATTATTCTAGGACTACCCGAGCCCGTATTATTTTACCGGTGGGAATTGGATATGAAAGTGATCTTGAGTTTGTGAAAGAAATCACCATCAAAGCGGTTGCTGAACATTTTGAACAAAAAAACAATGAAGAAATTGAACTTTTTTATACGGAATTTGGTGACAGCTCCATCAATTTTGTGGTAAGGTACTGGACAGATGCTACAGATCAAAGAGAAATGTCAGCTGCTAAAAGCATTGCTATTTTAGCAATCAAAAAGGCTTATAATGAGAATGACATTAACATCCCATTCCCTATTCGCACCCTTGATTTTGGCAAAAATAAATTCAGATCAGAAACAATTACCATCAAAAATCAAGAGGATTAAAACAATACATCTAGACTTTTCCAAACTTCAGTCAAATTTTTTATATTTTTTTAATAGAATATCATCTTGTAATCAATAAATTTGTTGAAAATAAATAATTATGAGATTACTTATATCAGCCATATTTCTCTTCAGTCTTTTAGGATGTCAGGAAAACGGTAAAGACACTATACAATTCACAGGAAAAATAGCCGGTGCTGCAGACGATTCAAAAATTTATTTTCAAAAAGTAGACGAGAACAATCAACCCTATGATGTAGATACAATTGCAGTCAAAGATGAAGCTTTTTCACTTGAAATGGATAAACTTGAATATCCGGAAGTGGGTTTGCTCAATTTCCGAAATCTTAATACAACAGTAATATTCTTTCAGCAGGATGAAGACATCAATGCTGTTTTTGACCTGGGCAATTTATATGAATCTACGTTTGAAGGTGGTAAGGAAAATGATTTATTCCTTTCGTTTAAAAATGAAATCCTTGAGTATGACAGAAAGAAAAAGGAAAATATGGAAGCCTTAAACGAAGCCAGAAAAAATATGGAAAATGCTGATGTGGTGCAGTTACAAACAGAAGGTGCTGTCATAGCAAATGAAGAAAAAGTATATAAAAAAGAATTTATTGAAAAGAACATCAACTCTGTGATTGCTATGATGTTGTTAAATGAAATGATTTCTAAAAGGGAGCTTAAAAAGGATGAAGTGGAAACCTTAATGAGCCAACGTGATGAAAGCATCCCTGAAAATGTGTTTACACGGTTGGTAAGAACAAATCTGGATATGCTCAGCACGGCTGAAGTTGGCAATACCGCCCCTGATTTCTCGGGACCCACACCAGAAGGTGATCAATTATCTTTGAAAGATGCTATGGGCAAAGTGACCCTGATAGATTTCTGGGCTTCATGGTGCAGACCTTGTCGTGTTGAAAACCCAAACGTAGTAAGAGTTCACAATCAATACAAGGACCAAGGATTCAACATCATAAGTGTGTCATTAGACCGCCCCGGCCAACGAGAAAAATGGATTAATGCCATCAAAGACGACAAAATGGACTGGCATCATGTGTCAAACCTTCAGTTCTGGAATGACCCAATTGCCAGAAAATATGGTATAAGATCAATTCCCGCAACATACATCCTCGATGAAAATGGTGTTATTGTGGCTAAAAATGTAAGAGGTGAGGCACTGGGTCAAAAAGTAGGGGAACTTATCCAAAAGCAAAAAAACGAATCCCTATAATTTAAAAAAGGACATTAAAAAAAAGCTGCTTGATTCAAGCAGCTTTTTTTTATCTCATAAGTTCAAAACTCACATTAATTTGCGCCTTGATTGCCATTTCACCCGGGGCAAGTGTTTCTCCTGAACTTTGGTCTGCTTCCATTTGCATAAATGCTCCTCTGTACATCGGTTCGGGTATCTGTCCCTGAGATGTTTCGTTTATTTGAAGGGCTTTTCCAATTTTTTGGTTTAGCACAGCTGCATAGTCCTCTGCTTTTTGTCTGGCATTTTCAACTGCTTTTACACGTGCTTGTGATTTTAAGGCTTCCATATTTTTGGCGCCAAAAGAAATACCGTCAATTCTGTTGATACCCTGATTTAACAACCCGGTTATCAGGATGTCATATTTTTTTAGGTCACGCACCAAAACCGTGATGGTTTGAGTAGCTTTATAACTATAGGTTTTTGTGTTGTAATCATAATTCTTGCTCAAGTTAACATATTGAGTCTGAACATCTTTTGCATCAAGCTCCTGATCCTTCAGGTACTTTAACACCCCATCCACTGTTTTGTCATTAGAACGTTTCACCTGTTGTGCATCGTCGCCTTCAGATTCCACACTCATCCTGATGCTTACCTGATCAGGCACCACTTTAACGATTCCTTCCCCCTGGACATTCACCAGTGGTTGTAATTTTTCCTGTGCTGTAATGTGTGTAATTGCAAATGCCATAAGCACTACTATAATAGATTTTTTCATAATTGGTATGTATTAGGTTCAATTGACAAAGGCAATTTATATGCCATTATTTAAATTTCCTGACCGCTGCAACACAAAAAGTATCACAATGGGAATTGCGAGTAAAATAATAATCCAGAGTTGTTCCTGAAAAAGGAAAGGCGCAAAAGCCAATGTGAGAATATATCCGGCAACGGCTCCTCCAAAATGAGCATCGTGTCCAATATTGCCCAATTGTTTTTTCATTCCGTAAATAGAATAAAACAAGTATAAAATACCAAAAATCCAGGCGGGTATGGCAATGGGAATAAAAAACAAATACAAGCCCATGTCAGGATAAAACAAAATGGCGGAATAAAGGATTCCGGTAACAGCTCCACTGGCCCCAACTGCACTGTAGTAGTATTCATTTTTATGAAAATAGTACGAAAGTACATTTCCTGCCAGAAAGCTTACTAAATATATAATAAGAAATGCCGTAGTCCCCACTGAATGTAAAACCACTTCAGCAAAGAAAAAGAGTGTAAACATATTAAAAAACAAATGGGTCCAGTTTACATGCAAAAAAGCTGAGGAAAACAACCGGAAATACTCACCCTTGCGAATGGCGGCTATGTTAAATTTATATTTTTCAAAAAAAGCATAATCATTAAACCCTTTCATTGATATAATCACATTTGCTGCAATAATCATAATGGTGACAATACTAATATTAGTCATAAATTATCCTTTTTTTATGTTTACACGAAAATAAGCAATTCTAATGAAGCCTTGAATTTCACAGTAAAAAATTAGCAAAATACTAAGAACTCCAAGCTTAAAATAAAACTTATATTTGCACAAAAGATTCTGCATGAAATTAGTGCTTTACCTTATTGCATATCCCATACTCTGGTTGATTTCCATTTTGCCATTCCGATTATTGTATCTGCTCTCAGACGGAATCTATGTTTTGATATACCATATCATAGGCTACAGAAAAAAAACAGTAAGGGAAAATCTGGCACTGGCACTTCCTCACTTATCCAAAGAAGAACGGCTTAAGATTGAAAAGAAATCATTTAAACACCTCTGCGATATGTTTTTGGAGATGATTAAAACGATGACCATTTCACAAAAAGAGATGGACAAACACTTTCAATATACCAATCTGAAAGTGTATCAAAATCTTGAGAAAAAAGGAAAAAGTATTGCCCTTTTATGTGCGCATTATGCAAGTTACGAATGGGTTATATCGATGAACAAGTACATTACTTTTGAGGGTTTTGCTATTTACAAAAAAATAACAAATCCTTATTTTGATAAACTCGTAAAAAACATCCGCTCAAAATTCAAGGCTTACCTTATCACTACCAAAGATACTATTAAAGTAATTGAACAGAATCATAAAGAAAAGAGGCTGTGTGTATATGGTTTTGCAGGTGACCAGTCACCCAAAGCAAGCAAAGCCCATCATTGGGGAACCTTTATGGGTGTTACGGTTCCTATTCATACGGGTGCAGAAATGCTCGCCAAACGATTTGATATGAACGTAATCTTCCTTAGAGTAAAACAAATCAAAAGAGGCTATTATGAAGCAACTTTTGAAGTCATGTCTGAAGACGTGAGATCCATACCGGATTATGACATATCAGATGCTTTTATTCGTAAAGTCGAAAAGCAAATTCTGGAAGCCCCCGAGTTTTATTTCTGGATACATAAACGTTATAAGCACAGGGTCAAACAATAATATTATAGTCCTGCAATATCTTTGATTTCGGCAATAAACCGGTTTACCAATTCATCTGCTTCTTCCTGAGATTTTGCTTCGGTGTATATTCTTATAATGGGTTCTGTATTTGACTTTCGCAAGTGTACCCAGTTCTCCGGAAAATCAATTTTTACTCCATCAACGGTGGTGATGTCTTCAGAAGCATATTTTTTTTCCATTTTTTCAAGCAAAGCATCTACATCCAGTTGGGGTGTCAATTCAATTTTTTTCTTGCTCATAAAATACGAAGGGTATGATGCACGCAATTCACTCACCGCTATTTTCTTTTCGGCAAGCAAGCTTAAGAACAATGCAACCCCCACAAGGGCATCTCTTCCATAATGTGATTCAGGGTATATAATTCCGCCATTTCCTTCTCCACCTATAACAGCTTTGGTGTCTTTCATCATTTTCACCACATTCACTTCACCCACCGCGCTGGCATGGTAAGTACCGCCGTGCTTTTCAGTAATATCACGCAAAGCACGCGATGAAGACATGTTAGAAACAGTATTACCGGGTGTTTTGCTTAATACATAATCGGCACAAGCCACTAGGGTGTATTCTTCTCCAAACATCTCCCCATTCTCTGAAATAAAAGCCAAACGGTCCACATCAGGGTCAACAACAATCCCCATATCTGCATTCTCAGTCACAACAAGTTTTGAAATTTCACCAAGGTGCTCTTTGAGAGGCTCCGGGTTGTGCGGAAAATCTCCATTTGGTGTGCAATAGAGTTTGATCACATGAACACCCAAACGTTCCAGCAACAAAGGTATGGCAATTCCTCCTGTTGAATTTACAGCATCGACGACCACCTTAAAATTTGCATCTTTGATAGCTTCTTCATTAACGAGTTCCAAATCCAGTACTTCGTCTATATGTATGTCAATGTAAGCATCATTTATATTCACTTCACCCAGGTCATCCACTTCAGCAAAAGCGAAATCTTCACTTTCAGCAAAAGTCAGTATTTTTTTCCCTTCGGTATCGTCTAAAAATTCGCCTTTATGGTTCAATAACTTGAGTGCGTTCCATTGTTTGGGGTTGTGACTTGCAGTGAGGATAATACCACCATCAGCATGTTCAATAGTCACTGCAATTTCCACAGTAGGTGTGGTTGACAGGCCCAGGTCTATCACCTGAATACCCATTCCCACAAGGGTTTGCATAACCAATCCCTGAGCCATTTCACCAGAGATGCGGGCATCTCTTCCCACTACAACTCTGTAATTCTCTTTGTTGCGTTGTTGTTTGATCCAGCTGCCATAAGCAGCCGCATATTTTACGATATCGATGGGTGTTAAATTCTCTCCAACAGTTCCTCCGATGGTGCCCCTTATTCCGGAAATCGATTTTATTAAAGTCATAATCAGGTGCTAAATTTTAAATAGTAAAGGATTTGAATTAAATAGATACTTAGTAAAAGTATTCTGCAAATATACAATTCCATAACGGGAAACTTCATTGCTATTTTGTAAATTGGCTATATGAATTTTCTGGCCCATATCTATCTTTCCGGAACCGATGAAGAAATCATTATCGGTAATTTTATTGCTGATGGTATTAAAGGAAAACAGTACTTAAAATTTCCCGAAGGTATTCAAAAAGGGATTTTGCTTCATCGTGCGATAGACACTTTTACAGATTCACACCCCATTGTAAGGCAGAGCACTAGAAGACTTCATAAAAATTATGGCCATTACAGCGGTATCATTGTAGACATACTTTATGATCATTTTTTGGCAAAAAACTGGAATAAATATTCTGATGTAGCACTAAGCCAGTATGTTGAAAATTTCTACACCCTTTTACACAAACATTATGGGGTTTTACCTCCACGCATCAAAAGAATGATGCCCCATATGATATCTGACAATTGGCTTTTGAGTTATGCCACTATTTCGGGAATTGGTAAGATTTTATTCCAAATGAATTACCGCACCCAAAACAAATCAAAGATGAACAATGCAGTTGAAGAACTTGAGTTGTATTATGATGATTTTGAAAACGAATTCACTTTATTTTTTGCAGAATTAATCTCATTTAGCAATCAAAAACGACAGGAAATAGATACTTTATTCATTACATAAATGGCCACTCAAAATCTTTGAAACCAAAATAAAATTTGTAATTATTTGAAAACCTGACTGGAAACGTAAAATAGAAATTACTGAGAATATTTTAGAATATTTCATTTTTTGTAGGTAATATACTACGTTTTGTAAGAATTTTATGTAAATTAGCAGGCTTGTTAACTAGTAACTAAATTGAATAACTAACGCAGAAAGACTATTGGGGACTGTCTTTTACTGAGTTTGCATAAGATAATTTTAAATTTTTAAGCTGCTTATATACACTGTAATGCGTCTTAATATATTGTCGTGTGCAATCTTTTTAAAAGAAAAAATAATATTCATTCTTTAGAAAGATTGTTATTATTCCTCAAGATTTACTGCATTTTAAAGATGCATGGGCAATAAATCTTTTTTCAAAGATATTTATGGTTTTATCCCGCTTTTTATAAGCGGTGTGTTCTGCATAGTCATATTTTACTTTTTGTGGAACAAGACTTCCTCTGATCCCAATTTCATTTCAGTACTCGAAAGTATTTTAAACATTATCATTATCATTAGCGGTATTGTTGCTGTTGCAATTATGTTTTACCTGGCTACCATTGTCATCACCTTGAGAAACACAAGAAATAGTATTGTTTCAGACCTTGACAAATACACGCAAAAAATGCATAATTTTAGGTCTATTATTGATTTGCTCTACCGTTCCAAAATGTGGCTTCCGGGGCTTAAGCCTTACCTGGATGAAGAATATGCAAACCTCAACTTTTTTGAAGTCAAAGAATTTTACAGGGGTTATTCAAAACTTGCCATTGAGTTTTTACAGGAAAATCACCCTTATCAGGACACTGAAAATTTATACCTCGAGTTCAAAGCCTTGCTTATCACCTCTCCAAAAGAGAAAGTTGTCACAGAAAACATCAGATACCCCAGGCATTATGACAATGCGATTGTTGAAAAATGGCTGGAACACAAGTGTGGTTCAGGATTGTGGTATTACTTTGGGTATAAATTTGCAACATACAAAAGCGCTCTTGACCTCGATGCTGTTTATGAGCGCCATCAGGATAAAATAATGACGCTTGCCCAATCAATAGACAGTGAAGCCTTTGAAGATTCATCTTTTAATGAAGTCTTTCTTTCAAAACTAGGTGAATATATGAATAAAGAAGTTATTCCAAAATTACACCAGTTCCAGACATTTGCCGCTCAGAAATTACCAAAAATGGTCAACTATATCTATACCCTTTTTATATGTTTTGTAGGAGCCGGGGTTTTACTTCCCATTATGTACCTCTTGCTTGATTTGGAAAGCATCGTAGCTGTATTTTCCATTTCTTTTGTTCTAGGGGTGATTGTCTTTTTAACTTCTTCATTTTATAATTTTCTCACCCGCGAGATTGAAGTTTAACCCTATCTCATTTCCTAACAATAAATTAACAGAGTCAAAAGTACAGTCATGCTGAAATTTGCCCTGAAATAAGTATCTTTGCATTTATGACAAAAAATGACGATTTTATTGAGGTTTTAGGCGCTCGCGTGCACAATCTCAAGAATATTGATGTTAAAATTCCAAGAGAAAAACTAGTTGTAATTACAGGGCTTTCGGGTAGCGGGAAGTCCTCGCTTGCTTTTGATACCATTTATGCCGAAGGACAAAGGCGTTATATAGAAACCTTTTCAGCATATGCCCGCCAATTTTTAGGCGGTCTGGAGCGTCCCGATGTCGATAAAATCGACGGCCTCTCCCCTGTTATTGCTATTGAGCAAAAAACCACCAGTAAAAGCCCCCGGTCAACGGTGGGTACCATAACTGAAATTTACGATTTCCTCAGGTTGCTTTACGCACGGGCATCAGATGCTTACAGTTATAATACCGGCGAAAAAATGGTAAGCTATACTGATGAGCAAATTCAATCGCTGATTAAAGAGGATTTTAAGGATAAAAAGATAACAGTTCTCGCGCCGGTGGTACGCTCCCGGAAAGGACATTACCGTGAACTCTTTGAACAAATCGCAAAACAAGGATTCCTAAAAGTGCGTGTTGACGGTGAATTGCTGGATATTACCAAAGGGATGAAAGCAGATCGTTATAAAACACACGATATAGAAATAGTTATCGACAGGCTTCACCTTTCCGGTTCGACTGATAATGACAACAGACTTACTGAGGCCATAAAAACAGCGATGTATCACGGTGATGATGTGATGATGGTTATTGAACAGGATCATGAAGAAGCACGCTATTTCAGCAGGACCCTGATGTGTCCCAAAACCGGAATTTCATACCCCAATCCTGAACCCAACAATTTTTCGTTCAACTCACCCAAGGGAATGTGTCCAAACTGTAAAGGCTTGGGTCATTTGTATGAAGTGAATGTCGATAAAATAATACCCAACAAAAAACTAGCTATAAAGCAAGGAGCCATTGCACCGCACGGCCCTTATAAAAACAACTGGGTTTTCAAACAACTCGAGCTCATTGCAGAACGCTTTCAGTTCAAATTAAGTGACCCTTTTGAGAACATTCCCGAAGCTGCCGTCGAAATGATTTTATATGGCGGTAAAGAAAAGTTCGACGTGGAAAGTAAGACCCTGGGTATTACCCGAAGCTATAAAATTGATTTTGAAGGTGTAGCCACCTTTATACAAAACACTTATAATAACAACGACACCACTTCATTGAAACGCTGGGCCAAAGAATATATGAACCATATTGCCTGCCCGGAATGTGGCGGAAGTAGACTGACAAAAGAATCCCTTTATTTCAAACTCAATGAAAAAAACATTGCTGAACTTGCAGCGATGGATATTGATGAATTACAAAAATGGTTTCTGAACTTACCAAAAAAACTCTCTGAAAAGCAATTTCAAATTGCCGAAGAGGTTTTAAAAGAAGTTAATGCCCGCATACAATTTTTGGTAGATGTAGGATTGAATTATTTGTCTTTAAGTCGCAGTTCCAAGTCATTATCAGGAGGAGAAGCACAGCGCATACGACTTGCTACTCAGATAGGGTCACAATTGGTTGGGGTTTTATATATTTTAGATGAACCCAGCATAGGGTTACACCAGCGTGACAATGAACGTTTGATCAATGCATTGATACAGTTGCGGGATATTGGCAACTCTGTCATTGTTGTTGAACACGACAGGGATATGATTGAAAAAGCAGACCACGTCATCGATATTGGGCCCGCTGCAGGGAAATTTGGTGGTGAAATTATTTCTGAAGGAAAACCATCAGACATTTTAGAACACGATACCCTTACCGCCCTGTACTTAAACAATACCAAAAAAATAGAAATACCCGATAAAAGAAGAGCCGGGAATGGAAAAACCCTGAAACTTACCGGGGCTACCGGTAATAATCTGAAAAATGTAACACTCAATCTTCCTCTGGGAATGATGGTTGGGGTAACGGGTGTTTCCGGTAGTGGAAAGTCTACGCTGATCAACGAGACCCTCTACCCTATTTTAAATGCTCATTTTTTCAACGGCGTTAAAAAACCCTTGGAGTATAAAAAAATTGACGGTTTGAAAAACATCGATAAAGTTATTGATGTAAACCAGTCACCCATTGGCAGAACGCCAAGGTCCAACCCGGCAACATATACCGGTGTATTTTCTGAAATAAGGAACCTGTTTGCAAAAATGCCTGAAGCGATGATTCGCGGGTACAAGCCGGGTCGTTTTAGTTTTAATGTCAAAGGAGGAAGATGTGAAACGTGTCAGGGTGGTGGTTTACGAGTCATCGAAATGAACTTTTTACCTGATGTGTATGTAGAATGTGAAACCTGTCAGGGAAAACGTTTTAACCGGGAAACCCTGGAAATAAGATACAAAGGAAAGTCTATTTTTGACGTGCTTGATATGACAATTAATGAGGCTGTACCCTTTTTTGAACACATTCCAAAAATTTACAGAAAAGTAAAAACCATTCAGGATGTGGGCTTGGGTTATATCACCTTGGGCCAGCAATCCACAACACTTTCGGGAGGGGAAGCACAACGCATTAAACTGTCAACAGAACTTTCAAAGAGAGACACAGGAAACACCTTGTATATACTCGATGAACCCACAACAGGACTTCATTTTGAAGATATTAGGGTTTTATTGCTGGTATTAAACAAACTGGTTGACAAAGGCAATACTGTTTTAATCATAGAACACAACCTCGACGTCATAAAAACCGTAGATTATATAATCGATATCGGGCTGGAGGGTGGAAAAAAAGGCGGGAAAATAATTACTGAAGGAGTTCCTGAAAAAGTTGCCCAACACAAAACCAGCTATACTGCAAAATTCTTAAAAAAAGAGTTATTTTAGCAAAAGGATAAAGAATATACAAACTAAAATATTATAAAAAAACCAACATTACTAGATGAGAAGAGATAAACATTCACGCGAATGGAATGAGGTAAAAACAAATGATTCCTGGGCAATTTTTAAAATTATGGGCGAATTTGTAAACGGTTATGAAAAAATGAGCCGCATAGGTCCATGTGTTTCCATATTTGGCTCTGCCAGAACAAAACCCGACCATAAATATTATAAACTGGCAGAAGCTATCGCACAAAAAATAACCGAAAGCGGTTATGGCGTCATCACAGGTGGTGGTCCCGGAATTATGGAAGCCGGAAACAAAGGTGCACATCTTGCAGGGGGCACATCGGTGGGATTGAATATAGACCTTCCTTTTGAGCAACACGACAACCCTTATATTGACAGCGATAAAAGTCTTGATTTTGATTATTTTTTCGTCAGAAAAGTCATGTTTGTAAAATACTCTCAGGGATTTGTCGTAATGCCCGGTGGATTTGGCACTCTTGATGAACTTTTTGAAGCCATCACGTTGATTCAAACAAAAAAAATCGATAAATTTCCCATCATTCTCGTGGGATCTGAATTCTGGAGTGGATTGATAGATTGGGTAAGGACAACTTTGCTGGACTCTTTTCAAAACATCAGCCCACCGGATGTAGATTTGCTTCACGTGGTCGATACACCCGAAGAAGTTTTAGATATTCTGGATAGCTTCTACGGAGAATACAACTTAAGTCCGAATTTCTAATGCATTAAAAACTATTGGTATGCTTCTCAAAAAACTACTCTTACTTGTTCCAATGTTGTTGATAATTCAGGGGGTCTTTTCCCAGGAAACCATAAAAACAATGTTTTACAATGTTTTTGAATTTCCGGACGCGCCCCCACAAAACAGGGAAATACTTTTAAAGGATATCATCCAATCGTATGACCCTGATATTTTTATGATTTGTGAGTTGCAAACTGAGTTGGGAGCTGATTTGATTCTCGATAATTCTCTAAACGTAAATAATGTAGTATATGAAAGGGCACCATTTACAGCAAACCAATCAGGACCGGCTGAGTTGCAACAAATGATTTATTTTAAGTCTGATAAATTTTCTTTGGAAACAACTGATGTTATTATCACTAATGTCAGGGACATTAACAGGTACCAGCTAAAAGTAAATACAGACGACCAAGCAACAAACCCCTTGTTCATAGATATCTATCTAGCACATCTCAAATCAAGTACCGGAACAGCAAATCAACAGGAGCGTTTGCAAATGGTAACCGCTCTCACAAATTATATCTCAAATTTGAACTTGAATTCATATTTTATTTTTGCAGGTGATTTTAATATTTATACAGCTTCTGAACCGGCGTATCAACATTTATTGAATCCTGCCGGCGATGTGACTTTTAAAGATCCTCTTAATGCACCCGGTTCCTGGCAGGACAACTCAAATTTTGCCTATCTCCACACACAAAGCACACGGTTGAGCAATGCCGGTTTTGGCGGTGGTGCCGGTGCCGGGCTTGATGACCGTTTTGATTTTATCTTACTGTCAGAAAATATGTTTAATAATCCGGAGTTAATGTATGTGGATGATACCTACAAAGCTTATGGAAACAATGGAAATTGCCTCAATGATCGTATTGATTCTGCCAATTGTGACGGCTTTTATGACCAAAATCTGAGGGACAAATTGTATTTTATGAGTGATCATTTACCTGTTGTTATGGATTTACAGACAGACAGGAATATTTTGTCCAACACAAATGTGACACAATCTGAACTTATAAAATTCCCTAGAGGGAATATGGCCGCAGACAATCTCTATATTCAGGTTGACCCAAGTATCCAACAGGAAATAGGCTTTGAAATTTTCAATGTTTTGGGACAAAGAATCAAAAGTGTTCAAAACAACAACGCAACAGATTACAATGTGAATGTTTCAGGGTTTGCAAAAGGTATTTATTATTTAACTTCAACCTATCAAGGAAACACCACTTATAAGTTTATAAAAAAATAATTGAAAAGAATAATTTCCCTTTTTTTAAGCCTCACCGCATTTGCTTGCAGTAGTGTTTTAATGGCACAGCACGATATTGTTATTGTTGCTGAATTGGATACCAAAGAACATATACTGCAGATGCAGCAAAAAATCACTTTCAACAACACTTCTGAAACAACCCTTGATACCATATATTTTTTGGATTGGGCACATAGTTTTTCTTCAAAAACAACCCCTCTGGCCAAACGCTTTTCTGAAAATTTTCAAAGCAATTTTCACTTTGAAAAAGATGAAGTCCGTGGAAAAACCATATTGCATTCTGTTTCTGATGAGAATTATACCGCGCTCAAATGGCAACGCGGCAATGAAGATGATATTCTTAAAGCTATTCCGGCAAGGCCCATTGCCCCAGGTGAAAGCTACACTTTCAATTTTGTTTATGAGGTCAAACTCCCTGATTCAAAATTTACCCGCTATGGTCATTTAGATAACGGGAACTACAATCTTAAGCATTGGTTTATTTCGCCTGCTGTTTTTAATGATGGATGGCATGTTTATAGCAATAAAAATTTAGACGATTTTTATATAAATCCTTCCCATTTTAAGATTCAGATTAAAACCCCCGCGCATTACCATTTAACATCAGACCTAAATGTTCTTGACACTCAGTTACAAAACGGTTTTAAAACACATTTACTTCAGGGAGAGTACAGAAACGCTGCCACTATTTACCTTCAAGAGGACAATATATTTGAAACCATCATAACAGATGACCTTGAAGTTTACACCAGTATTGATGACAAAGGGCTGTACCCCCCTTTAAAAGCCATACAGGTTGACAGGATAGTAAAGTTTTTAGAAAAGGAACTGGGACCCTACCCTTTTGAAAAAATGGTTATTTCTGATGAAGATTATAAGCAAAACCCCGCGTGGGGTCTCAACCAACTGCCCAATTTTATCAGGCCCTTCCCGGATGGTTTTCAATTTGATATTGAGCAGTTGAAAACCATCACCGGAAACTATATCAAAAACACGTTAAATGTAAACCCGAGAGATGCTCACTGGTTTCAAACCGGTTTACAGATTTACCTGATGATGAAGTACACAGAATCATATTATCCTGATATGAAAATTGTGGGTAATTTAAGTAAGGTTATTGGTGTAAGATGGTTTCATGGATCCCAACTTGATTTTAATGACCAGTACTCATTGTTGTATATGAATTCTGCCAGGTTGAACCTCGATCAGCCACCCTCAACACCCAAGGATTCCCTTATAAAGTTCAACGCCCAAATTGCCTCCGGCTACAAAACCGGCGTGGGTCTGCATTATTTCAACAATTATCTCAATGATGATGTAGTTTCTGAAAGCATTAAAGAATTTTATTCGGCAAGCCTTTTAAAACCTACAGATGTCACTGTTTTTAGAGAAATTGTTTCTTCTAATGCCAATAAGGACACTGATTGGTTTTTTGACCAATATATAGGTTCAAATAAAAAAATAGATTATAAAATAAAGAAGATAGAAGAAGCAGGTGACTCCCTTGAGATAACAATTAAAAACAAAAGTGAGAACACCATGCCTTTCACTTTATATGGGATGCACAAAAAAAATGTGATTTCCAAACAATGGGAAAAGGGTTTTGAGAGCACAAAAACAATAACTATCCCGGCCTATGGTATTGACAGGGTGGCTATTGATTATGAACAAAACATTCCCGAATTTAACAAGAGAAACAATTACCGGAAAGTCAAAGGCCTTTTCAAAAAGCCGGTTCAGGTTAGATTGTTATTAGACGTTGAGGATCCTGAATACCATCAACTTTTTGTAATGCCTGTTTTTGAATATAACCTTTATGACGGGCTCACGATGGGTCCCAGGATGTACAACAAAACGGTACTTGCAAAGAACTTTATTTTCAAAATAGACCCTTTGTATGGCTTTACTTCAAAAGCAATGGTTGGTGGAGCAAGTTTAAGTTACTTACATCATTTTGAAAACAAAAAATTAAGCTTTTTACGCTTTGGAACCTCTTATAGTAGGAATTCATATAACGAAGATCTCTTTTATAACAGATTGAACTTAAACAGTACAATTGCTTTCAGGGAGAAAAACCTAAGAAGCAACAAACGACATTTTATTAATATGCGGAATGTTCTTGTGAAACGAGATATCAATTTAGATGTTGTTAACCCCGAAGAACCCAATTATAACGTTTTCAATGCTCAATATGTTTATTCAAATGCGAATCTCATCAATCACTTTAGGGCAACATTTGATTATGAAATTTCAGATAAATTTCAAAAAGCACACACAACACTTGAATATAGAAAACTCTTTTTAAACAACCGTCAAATTGACTTACGCTTGTTTGGAGGAGTTTTCCTCGACAATTCTGAACCTACAACTTCAAATTATTTCAGCTATGCATTAGATCGTCCCACAGATTATCTTTTTGATTATAATTATTATGGCCGCTCTGAAGATACAGGCCTATTTAGTCAGCAAATTATTCTTGCCGAAGGCGGATTCAAATCAAAACTGGAACCTGCATTTGCCAACAGATGGATAATTACCCTGAATGCCAGTACCAATATCTGGAAATGGATTCACGCATATGGTGATGTAGGGATGCTTCATAACAACCCCGGCGGAACCAAGGCTGTATTTGATACAGGAATAAGAGCCAATCTTGTCACTGATTATTTTGAACTTTACTTCCCACTGTATTCCAGCAATGGATGGGAGCCCGGTCAAGACAGGTATGACCAAAAGGTCAGGTTTATTGTCACCTTGAGTCCAGAGACATTGCTGAGGCTTTTTACCAGAAGATGGTACTAAATTTTATCTGCCAGGACTTTATAAGTAGGGTCTTCCATTATGTTCACTTCAATAATTTCGTCTGCATTTTTCAAAAGCTTTCTGCAGTCAGCACTAAGGTGTCTTAAATGTATTTTCTTTCCTTGCTTTTCGTAACGTTCAGTTAGTTTATTCAAGGCTTCAATAGCAGACATATCCACTACCCTGCTTTCAGAAAAATCAATAATCACCTCATCAGGATCACCCAACACGTCAAACTTTTCGTTAAAGGCCGTTACCGAACCAAAAAACAACGGTCCGTAGATTTCATAATGCTTTATACCATCCTCATCAATATGCTTTCTGGCCCTGATGCGTTTTGCATTGTCCCAGGCAAAAACCAAGGCTGATATAATCACACCGATAAGGACCGCAAGAGCCAGGTTGTGAAGTACTGCCGTAACCAAAGCCACCAAAATCATAACAAGCACATCAGATTTGGGCATTTTATTCAAAGTCTTGATACTCGCCCACTCAAAAGTCCCAATGGCAACCATAATCATCAGCCCTGTCAATGCTGCCATAGGCAACAACTCAATGACTCCTGAACCAAACATAATAAATATCAATAACATCACCGCTGCCACAATTCCGGATAAACGTGCACGAGCTCCGGAAGACACATTAATCAAACTTTGTCCCAACATGGCGCAACCTCCCATTCCTGAAAAGAATCCTGAAGCGATATTTGCTGCACCCTGTGCCACACATTCTTTATTACTATGCCCACGGGTTTCAGTAATTTCATCTAAGATATTCAAAGTCAACAAACTTTCAATTAATCCCACTCCCGCCATAATAGCAGCATAGGGTAAAATCAACATGAAAGTTTCCCAAGTAA
>JBBDVI010000136.1:0-21193 GCA_040903465.1 Flavobacteriaceae bacterium | reverse complement strand
AATGAGGGCAGCCGTTAAATATGACTTTTGTGATTTTACAATATATGATAACTTCCTCATTGCTGTCATGAAAGAAGGAATCACTGTTTTACCTAAGCACAATGAAGTTTTGATGGAATTGGCAAATAAATATTTTAAAAACAGACCTTTTGCCTATATCACAAACCGGATTAATTCTTATTCGGTTGATCCGAACGTTTTTAAAGAAACATCAAAAATTGAAAACCTTGTTGCATTTGCAGTGGTTTCTCAACAAGAATTGGGCATTGCAAATGCATCTTTTGAAAAAGTATTCCTAAAAAAACCTCACAAATCATTTAACAAACTTATTGACGCTATAGTGTGGTGTGAAAAAAAAGTAGCTGAAGCTTCAAAAAAATAAAACCATTACTCATATAATAATTCAGAATCAATACTGAAACTCTTTAAAAACACAACAGTGATGTGAATATCATCAGCCATGATCCTGTCATTTTCAACAAAAGAAACACCTTCTCTGTACATCTTTAAAAAAGATTCCAAAAATTCTGAAGTTTTCTTCGGTTCCCTAAAAGCTATCCCCTGCGAAGCATTATACAATTCAATCGCCAATATGGTTTCCACATTTTCAACTATGCGTAATAACTTTGTCGCTGCATTTGCACCCATGCTTACATGATCTTCCTGCCCGTTTGAAGAAACAATAGAGTCTACACTTGCTGGAGAAGCCAACTGCTTGTTTTGGCTCACAATAGAAGCCGCTGTGTATTGAGGAATCATAAACCCTGAATTTAATCCCGGATTGTCAACCAAAAAATTGGGTAAACCCCTAAGACCGGAAACCAGTTGATAGGTGCGTCTTTCAGAAATACTACCCAGCTCTGACATAGCAATGCCCATATAATCCAACCCTAATGCCAAGGGCTGCCCGTGAAAATTACCCCCGGATATGATTTTATCATCATCAATGAATATATTTGGATTATCAGTAACAGAGTTGATTTCGGTTTTGAATGTTTTTCTAACAAATTCCAAAGTATCTTTTGTGGCTCCGTGTACCTGAGGAATACACCTAAAAGAATAAGGATCCTGAACATTCATCTTTTCAGTAGCAGCAATCTCACTTCCTTCCAAAAAAGACCTGATATGCTGTGCGGTTTTAATTTGCCCGCTGTGAGGCCTTACATCGTGCACTAAAGCATCAAACGGACTCAAATTGCAATCAAAAGCATCGATTGAAACAGCACTAATTACATCAGCAAGATAAGAGAGTTTATATGATTTTATCAAACAATAAACCCCATAAGCACTCATAAACTGTGTTCCGTTAAGGAGTGCGAGCCCCTCTTTCGCTTTAAGTGTGATAGGATCCCAGTTTTTCTTTGTTAAGACTTGCTTTGCCGAAACTATTTTACTGCCTTCATAAACTTCACCCAGTCCCAGTAAAGGCAGTGCCAAATGTGCCAATGGCGCTAAGTCTCCCGAAGCACCGA
This sequence comes from Flavobacteriaceae bacterium, assembly GCA_040903465.1. GTDB lineage: Bacteria > Bacteroidota > Bacteroidia > Flavobacteriales > Flavobacteriaceae > Planktosalinus. Next base: position 19,721 of record JBBDVI010000136.1, on the reverse strand, counting down.
GACTTCCCTGGGTATAGATGACAGGCAATATATCGTGATTGTAAAAATCAATAAGACGCTCCACTGTTGCGAGCTGAACTCCACTATTCCCATAACTAAGTGATTGTACTTTTAAAAGTAGCATCAACTTGACAATTTCTTTCGGAACAAACTCCCCGGTACCACAAGCATGCGACTTAACCAGGTTTTCCTGAAGGGTTGTTAAATTTTCTGATGAGACTTTAATGTTACATAGAGAACCAAATCCTGTATTGATGCCATAAATGGGGGTTTCATTATTTTTTAATTTGTTATCAAGATAGGTTCTGGATTTATTAATGTTCAGAATTGCTTCATCTGAAAGGGAGAGTTGTTTTTGGGTGTCAACAATATATATTATGGTATGTAAGTCAAGTACTTGACTACTTATATAATGAAATTCGGGCATTTTATGAATATTTATTTATTGGGATTCAAATGTAGAAAATATAAGGGTAAATATGGCATTTTTTGCTCATAGTTTCTTGTTAATTTTGAATAAACAGCCCTATTTCACTAAGAGCACTACAGCCCTATATCACTGTATTAAAGGTGTTTAAAAATAATTAGTTGTAAAACAATAGGTTATGAACTTTATTAGTTCTATATTTGCAGCTTATTAAAACAATTTTTTATTTTTATTATTATGCAAACAGGAACAGTAAAATTTTTCAATGATTCAAAAGGATTTGGATTTATTAAAGACAACGAATCAAACGAAGAAATCTTCGTACACATCTCAGGTCTCGTAGACGATATCAGAGAAGATGACGAAGTAACCTTTGAGACAGCTCAAGGAAAAAAAGGATTAAATGCAGTAAATGTTAAACTAGCGTAAGCATAGTTTTTAATATATACCCTTTAAACTTTAAAAGCTCTCCAATATGGAGGGCTTTTTGTTTTTAACACCTTCTCCATATTTACTATCCCACTATATTTCAGACACTTAAACAATGACGCCTGATTTTGGCACGACCTTTGGTAATTATATAGCGTAAAGTAATGCTAACCAAAACCTATAAGCAATTACTAATATTTAAAATCCGCTATTATGAAAAATTTTGTTCTCACATTCGCAGTCTTATTCATCGCACTGATGTCTATACCCCATTCAGCAAATGCTACTGATTTCAATAGAAATTATGACGGTAACAAATTCATCTTTGTAGAAGGTGGTGTCGAGTTTTCTGTCTTCCCTGATGGTCAGTTTGACTTTATATATTTAGGCAATCAAGGACAAGGAAATAACGTTAGCATAAACACACCTAACGTAGCAATCAATTACAATTCAGGATACAATTATGATGCCTATGTTCAATATGATAGCTATGGGGCGGTAATTCAGGTTGAAAATGTTCCCATATACTATGATGAATACGGGCGTATTATCCAGGCAGGAAATGTAGACATTAGATATAACGACAGAAGATTGGTTCAGGTAGGTGGATTGTATGTACACTATAACCCTTATGGGTATTACTCACACTACAGTGGTTACATAAATGTGTACAACAGATATTACGTTTACAGGCCTTGGCACACTTATTATGCCATTCCACACTATACATACTGTGTTGTTTATGCAACCCCTTACAGAACATACTATTCTCCCGTAAGATATAGTTACTCACATCACAGAAATTATTACCGCAATGGTCACGCTTATGCAAATGGAAGAAGAGATTTTCACAGACCCGGAAGCCGCGTGCACGATAGAAACGGACGTGTAGCCGTAAACAGAGATTATAGAGGAGCAAGAAATGAGTCTTTGACATACAGAAGAGATGATAGTAAAGTTCGCACCGCATACAACAGCCGTACAGAAAATGGGGTACAACATGGGACTCCAAGAAATCCCAATGCTTCCAGAGTAGAGTCAACACAACGTGGCACTCCAAATAATTCTGCTATTACCAGAAACGATAGGACTCAAAGAGGAACACCTACCAGTAGTTCAAATGCCTCAAGAACTGAAAGAGTAGATAGAACTCAAAACGCCAGACCTGCAACTATTGTAAACAGAAATGACAGTGCTCAACGTATAAATACTAAATCAAGGGTTACAAGGAATGATCAGGTCCAAAGAAATAAATCTATAAACAGAAATGTTTCAAGATCACAAAGAACTGTGACTAGTAGACCAAGTGCTACAAGAAATGTTTCACGGAGCACTAATACCCATAGAACCAAGCCTGCAGTGTCACAAAGCAGACAGAGAACTTCAAGTCCGGCTAAAAATGTTTCCAGAAGCACGCCTTCAAGAAACACAACTGCTACAAGATCATCAAACACAAGATCTGGAGCTTCATCAAGAGGCGGAAGAGGATAAAAATATTTAAGTTAGTTTTGGTTGGTTAGTTGAAACCCTTTTGAAAGTGGAAACACTTGAGAGAGGGTTTCTCTTTTTTATAAGGGAGTGTTCAATTAACTGTGTCATCGTTTAAAAACCTGTTGTCAAACAAAATACCAGTAAAAACAACCTCAGCCTATCTGAATATTTATCCCTTCACGTAAACCGTTTTCCTATTGACAAATTCCAGCATACCGTCCCTTGCAAGTTCACGACCGTACCCGGAAAGTTTTGTACCACCAAAAGGTAACCTTGGATCTGATTTTACAAGTTCATTGACAAAATAGGCACCATCACTTATCCTTCCTGCATATTCCAAAGCTTTCTCTATATCTCTGGTAAAGACCGTCGTTCCCAATCCAAATTTTGAATTTTCTACTAGGGCAAAAGCTTCATCTATATTTTGAGCTTTTATCACAGCCGCCACCGGCCCGAAGGTTTCTTCATCAAACACGGCCATTCCGGGTTTTACATCACCCAGGATCGTGGGTTCGTGAAAGCATACATCTTGATTGCCTCCCAGGAGAATAGTAGCTCCCTGTTCCACAGATCTTCTTACCTGACTATTCAGTTGGTCTGCCAAATCTTTTCGCGCAAGCGGGCCTACCTGAGTAAGGTCATCTGTAGTATCTCCCCTTTTTAGCTTGCTGACTGCATCTGTAAATTTTGAAACAAATTCGTCATGAATACCTTCCAGTAAAATAAAACGCTTTGCGGCAATACAACTTTGTCCGCAGTTGAGCATACGTGCAGTAACAGCTGTTTTGACTGCCTGGTCAATGTCAGCATCTTCAAGGACTATAAAAGCATTATTACCTCCCAATTCCAGCAAACTCTTCTTGATGTACTTCCCGGCTAGCTGGGCAACTGCAGAACCAGCCATTTCGCTTCCCGTAAGGGTAACTGCTTTTACCGCATCATGAGAAATTATTTTTTCTGACTGGTCATGGTGGACGATTAAATTTTGAAAAACACCCTCAGGGTAGCCTGCTTTTTTAAATACATCCTCTATCATAAGCGCGCAACCAAAAACATTGGGCGCATGTTTTAAAAGTCCGGTGTTGCCGGCAGTCAAAGTAGGTGCCGCAAAACGGAAAACCTGCCAGAAAGGAAAGTTCCAAGGCATAACTGCAAAAACAGCACCAATGGGGTCATGCCTTACAAAACTCTTTTTTGCATCGGTCTCTATTATTTCCTGTGCAAGAAAGGCAGCGGCATTTTCTGCATAGTATTCACAAACCCAGGCACATTTGTTAACTTCGGCTCTGGATTCTGAAATAGGTTTTCCCATTTCTGAAGTGATCATTTGTGCATATTCTTCAAGATTGTTCCGAAGAACCTGACCAGCTTTTTTTATCAAATCTGTTCTATCTGAAAGTGGTTTTTTACTCCAGCCTTTAAATACTTCTCCTGATTTTTTTAGTTTTTCATCCAATTCCACTGAAGAAAGGGCAGTATATTTACCAACCTGTTCCCCATTGTATGGATTAATGCTGTAAAATTCCATGTAATTTAATTTTTTATAAAAAAGGAACCGAATATCATATTATAGAAAATTTCTACGCTAAGATCCTAATCCTTATTAATTGTTCCAGGTTGCCCCATATCCTTTTCCGGGTTTAGACCAGAAATCGGCAAGGATTTCCCAGGAAATCTCTCCGCGATTAAATAATTTCTTTCTAAAACTTTCCAGTTCTTCTGTACCTGCAGAAGGATTTGAATGAGCCATTGCATCTACAAGTGTATCAGTAAGCGTTTCCTGCCATTTCAATCCGTATACAGATTGATCCTGAACCGGTTCAGACTGATGTAAAGTCCTTTGAACCTTGACTTTTTCCCTTTCAATCACTTTTGCGGGTGCTACCGAAGGTTGATTAAAATCAATCAATTTGTATTGCTCCTGAAATCGATCAAAGGTTTGACTTATCCTAACATTGGGCCAGCGCATTTCCACTACTCCTTCTGCAGGTCGATAAACGGCGGTAAACAATGTTCCAAACCCATCTGTAAATTGGGTGTTATAGAGTGGCTTTTGAAGGAAAGAATCTGCTATTGTGTTAGCATTCATTCCTTTTTTAGCTAACAATTTTTCAAGGAATGCAGAACGCTCCAAAGTTTTATTAAAGGCAGCATTCTCTGGCCAGTCAACAGCTCCCTGATGGTTAGTCGTAAATGCCGCATCTGTAATAACCGGTTTTTTATCTGGTGCTAAACGAACTGTTTTAAAATTTCCGGTTTTATCAACGACCGATACGTTATATGACATATGAGAAGGAATACGCACTAATACTTCAACGGCTTCTTCAACATTGCTGCAGAACTCAAGCACATATCTAAGGATTATTGGTATTCCAAAACCTTCTCCGACTTCTTTTCGCCCTCCGAAGGTAAGGGAAATTGCAAGTCCGTCTTCATTCATACCGTCTACTACTCCAACAAGACAATCGCTGGTTGCAATTACTTTTTTTCCATTCCATGCACTCAATAATTGTGTGCCCTCTATAAGATCGGGATGGTAATCATAATTTCGCACCAACTGAATCTCCTCTCCTGCTATAACAGCATTTGAACAGGCACTGATATAGGCAGGCGGTTGAAAACCTGTTAAAAAACGTGCCGCGACATCATCTGCATTTGCCAATTTGCAAAGACGTTGATATGTTGGCCACATTTCAGGCATATATTTTTTTAAAGCTGCCTGGGATGTTTTAAGGTTTGGTGTAGAAGCATTTTCTTTAGATTTCAGCCATGCTTTATAAGCTGCCCAATGGGTATTGTATAATTTTTGCCATTTCTTTCCGGGTAAACCGGGTTCAGAAACTGCGTTAAAATGAATTTGCATATATGTATTTGTTATACTTATTAAGAAGTGCCGCAAATTACCCTGAAATTTCAGGACAGTCTGTTAAAAACATTATTTATTTTGTTAAACTTCCGGTAAGCTTTGGCTTCTTTTTGTCCTCCACCATTTCAGATCTAAATTGCGAACGAATGGCTTTGATCCAGTGCTTTGCCCTGTGGTTTAATTCAAAATCATCAGTCATCATGCGGCCTCTTGTAACAAGTATTCCCATATCTGCTCCTTCATACAAATAATCTCCTTTTTTGGTAATCCTGAGAAAGAAAGCTTCATTTTCATTTTCCACAGCTCTTCTGTGTGTATCCATCCTATCAAATTGTATATGCCCGGTATCATACATTCTCCAAATACCTGATTTTGGGGAGTCTGTAACATATTCTATGGTATCCTCGGTATGCTTGATAATTAACTGACTCCATCCGTCAAGGTTATCCTGTTTTGCCCAACGATTGTTGAGTGCCTTAACATCGAGTTCATATTCTATATCCATCCACTCCAGGATATGAAAAACAAATAAAGGTGCATCTGCAAGTGCAAAAACCGCGTGATTTGTAATTGAACTAGCTCCTGTTACTCTAGGATTTAACTCTCCAAGATAAATTTCACCGTTGTCCTGATCAATCAAAAAATCTAATTCAAAATACCCTTTATAGCCTTCTTCCCGCAATTGGTTTCCAAAAAGTTGGGTGTTTTCAATGGCTTTCTGCCTTAATTCAGGAGTAAAAGCATTTGGGTAGATCTCATTTCCGCACCAGCCACCTTCATAAGGAGTTAATTCTTTAAACCCTACCAGCTCTGTCATCAGTGGAGCGACAATTGTTCCGTGACGGGTAACACAAGCTTCAATTGCTGATCCTCTGCAACGGATGCGCTTCATGATTTTCACTTCATCTTCTGCCTCGATCTCCTCTGCATATTTTTTGTACTCTTTTTCATTGGATATGAAAAAAGTAGTGTGTCCTGAATCTCCAAATGGGGTTTGAATCACTAGTTCATCACCAAGTTGTTTTGAAATTTTCCTCAGGTGCTTAAAATCGTTTACTTTTGATAAAACGTAAGGCACACAAGCCACTCCTGCCCTTTCGGCAATTCTGTTGGTATTGACTTTGTTGTCCAGAAAGGTTCTCATTTCAGCCTTTGGAAACATTATTTCCAGGCCTAGTTTTTCAGCAAGCTCTTCTGTCTTTTCATTGAACATTAGGAACATGGCTTTTCCTGCCCTTCCATCAATAGACCTTGTTTTGATGTAATTCTGAACTTCAGGATGTTGAAGTAAATAGTTGTTTATATCCTCTATCCCTTCAAAATCATCGTGTGGAATTTCTTCTTTGGGCGAAAAAACGTTTGGATGCAAACCGTCAAAACATTCAATATATGTGATGAATTTGAAGCCCTTTATCCACTCATCAGCTCCTAAAAGGTTAAAATTAGTGGCACTTATGAAATACAAAGGCTCTTCATTTTTATGAAACGACCTTCTAATATCTGAAACGCCACTTAATTCAGCCTTTTTGAGTTTTTGGCTTTTAGCCGGAGCCTTAGCCGAAGTAGTTGGCTTTTTTGCTATCTCAGCTTTTTTTGCTGAAGTACCTGAGACTTTTTTAGTAGCGGTTTTAGAACCAGAGGGTACTGATTTTTTTTGTTCTTTTGTTTTTGTTTCCGAAGTTGCAACCTTCTTACTATCAGATTTTTTCTTTGTATTGGAATTTGTTTGTTTTTTTGAATCCATAATGTTGTTTTTAAAGTTATTTATTCATTTTTTTTCCATTTCCGGCCATAGCTCCCATTGAGGTGGCTGTTTTTTGGCGGTTCAGCACGCTTTCTTTGAAAATGCGAAGTCCGAGGTCAGCCCTGTATCCGTGAATTTCAGATACGTCAAGAGCGGTAAGGAATTGTATAATCTCCTCACTGACTACCTGACCGGGAACCAGCACCGGAAAACCGGGCGGATAAGGTATTATAAAGGTAGAAGCCACTAATGTACGGTCATTTTTCATAGCGGGAAGACAGTCCTTTATCGGTATATACTCATAATTTTCTTCATTATAGGCCAGGAAGAAAGCATCCCGTATATTTCCCCCGGGAACTCCCGGTACAGCCTGAAAGGAATGATGAAAGTAGCTGAAATCGGGTAAAGGCGGATAATCCTTTGTCAAAGAATGAATACGGTCTTGATGGATTTTGTTTTCCTTTTCACTCATAGCATTGAATTCACGATCAAGCTCGTCAGCTATTTTTAATAATGCGTTTGTAAGATAGGTGGCACTCCCACGGGTCGTCCCGATGTTTGTCATGAAAAGTACCGTATTCCGGGAAGTTTTGTTTATTTGGATATTAAATTTATCCATAAGATACTTATTTTTAAAAGTATCCCCGTCCACTCCTGTCTTTCCTATATGCAACGTTATTTTAGTGGGATCAAGCACAAACTCATCATTCTCCCAGGCATTTTCCATTCGGTTCCAGCCTTCATTTTTATTGTAATATTCAGATAAGCCTGACTGTCGGTATTCTGATGGTATAAAATCACTTACAGTGAGTACATCAAAATATTTATTCAGCTTGGGGTGGTCGTTGATCTTCGCCCGAAGGACCATTGCCATTTCTATACTTTTTTCCACAAGCTCATAGCCTTCAAACTGTACCTGTCTTCGCCCCACATCCAGGGAAGCTAGCATTTGGTAATTAGGTGAGGTAGATGTATGCGTCATATAAGCCTCCATAAAAGTGTTTTCACTTTTTCTACGGAAATCTTCATCCATGATATGAATCATAGACCCCTGACGGAAACTGCTTAATGTCTTATGGGTGCTTTGGGTAGAATATACCCTGATACGTACCTCATCGGGGTTAGGCAACTTAGGCACCTCATCTTTTTTCAGGCTTTTTATATGCGCCTTATACTCTTCCCGGTAACTGGCACTTTGATACTTTTCACAAAGTTTATTTGCAACAAACATTCCTGTGCGTTGCTTGTAGTTATAAGTAAATCCTGCAAAGGCAAACCAAGCCTCATCCCAGAGAAATATCATATCCGGCTTTATTGCCAGGATTTCCTGCATTACCCTTTCCACATTATAAACCAATCCATCAAAGGTGCAATTAGTAAGTAACAGCATTTTCACAAGGTCCAGTCTCCCCGCTTTTTTTAAACGCAACAGTTTTTCCTTGATTTGCTCCAGAGGAACGGCACCATACATAGAATACTTTTCAATGGGGTAAGAGTCCAGGTATACCGGGTAAGCTCCGGCAAGCACAAGGCCGTAATGGTGGGATTTGTGACAATCCCTGTCAATTAGAATTACATCTCCCGGCTTTACAAGTGCCTGGACCACAATCTTATTTGCTGTCGAGGTACCATTGGTTACAAAAAATGTATGCTGGGACCCGTAGGCTGTACTGGCCATTTTTTGCGCTTTCTTTAAGGAACCTGTTGGCTGAAGAAGCGAATCCAGACCACCGGTTGTAGATGAAGTTTCGGCTAAAAACATGTTTCTTCCGTAAAAACTTCCAAAATCGTTTATCCACCGTGATTTAAACACGGAATTTCCCCTTGATATTGGCATGGCATGGAAAACTCCAGTAGGTTTTTTACTGTATTCCTTAAGCGCCGAAAAGAAAGGTGTTTCATACCTTTCACATATTCCTCTCAAAATGGTAAGATGTAATTCCTGAAGGTCTTCTGCCCTGTAAAAAATGCGGCGAAAACTTTTCAGGGTACTGTCCTTAAGATTGGCAAGAGCAGTGTCTGTAACATAATAGGTATCCAACTCGGGTCTGAACTTTTTTACCAATGGCCCTAAAACAGGTCCTAACTCTGCCTGAGGTGTATCTGAATAATCAAGGTTTAAAATATTTTGAATAAACGGCTTTATCAGTGAGCTGATTTTTTTGGAATGGTAAGGCGGTGCATATCTTATAACTACCGCCTGAATGTTAGGATTAAAAAGTAGGGCAATCAATGCATCTTCAAACGAGCGCTGTACTACAACTCCGTAATGGAACTGCTCACCGGGCACCTGAAGGTCTTTTAAATCCCGTCTTAATCGATACTCTTCCTGTTGGGAAATATCTTCTACAAATAAAACTTCAAAGTAATTTTTGTGAACTCCATCAGCCATTTCCACATTTTCAGCTAATTCTACACCGTGTTCATCCTCTTCATTAAAATCACTTGTATTTCGGTACTTGCCGCTCACAAGAAACTTTGTGATATCAGCTATCCTATGGGAAATTGCTGCATGTTCCTTTCGATCAAGCATTTCGTTAAGGGTCCTTATACGAGAGGTTCCTGGAAATGCAAAAAAACATTCAATGCCTTCTAGTTTCTTCAGGATTTCCTTTACGCCTTTTTTTAATTCTTTTTCTTCTGCTGAACCTCTTTGGCTAGCCTGAAGTCTGGTCGACTTATTTTTCAGGTTATTCCAAGATTCGACACGCAACTGCGCGATATTATAATGATGGGAAGTGATGTTTTTTTTATCTGGCATATAGTTAATTTTTTGAATGTAAGGCTAGTTTATTTCCTTCAGAATCTATAAAAATGGCAAAGTATCCTGAGTCTTCATTGATTAAAGTTTTTGGCAACACAATCCTTCCACCAGCTTTTTCTACTCTTTGTAAAATGGTATTAAGGTCTTTGCCTCCATTGAGATATAATAAAGGGCCGGTATCACTTGGAGTAGAACCGGGTCCGGCCACAATAGCGCCCCCTATTCCGGTCGTTGCCGGAAAAAAAGCCATGGTATAATTTTCATCCTGATTTATCTCCATATCCATGGCATAAATGTGATTATAGAAATTTACTGCCTGCTGAAAATTGACTGCAGGTATTTCAAACCAGTTAACATAGTCCTTAAAAGGTTTTTCTGTTTTTTGCTTTTTTGATGATACTCCTCCCATAAATTTTATTTTTTAAAGTTCCCCAAAACCTTTATATCCTGTAGGTGCTGTGGGTGGTTCATATTCATTTTCCTGCATTTTCAGTTTTGTAAGTGTGTCAATTCTTGTTGGTTTAATCAGAGGCCCTAGCGAATTTAAGTAAGGCAGGTCTGCGCCGGGCTGGTAGATACCAAACTGACCTATATGATCTCTAAAGCTCTTTAACGGTTGCCCCAAACGCAGTATACCAAGCTCCCGACTTCTTCTTACCCTTTCGATATTCAGTTCCAGCGGAAAAATCTCTTCATTTCCGGCTGCCTGATAAATAACACGTCCATCAGGACCACAGACTATTGACCTTCCGCTTCCACCGGATTCCAATCCATTTACGTCAAAGAAATAACATTGGTTTACAGCAGCCATGGCCCTTACTATGGAGAGTTCTATTTCACGGTCTATCGTTCCCGTCATCGTAGGGTGAAGAATGACTTCAGCACCCATCACAGTCAAGGTTCTCACCGTTTCAGGAAACCACATGTCGTAACAAATGGAAACGCCAAATTTGGCCACACCAGGCACATCAAAGACGCAAAACTGAGAGCCGGGCGTTACTCCAACTTCATAAGGATAAAAAGGAAACATCTTTCTGTAACGGGTTACAATCTCACCTTCTGGGTTAATTACCGTTGCGGTATTATATATACGTCCCTCGCTCTTTTCAAAAATAGAGCCCGGAAGCAACCAGATGTTATGCTTTTTAGCTAATGCTTGCATCTCACTTTCAAATTCCCCGGGTATCTCCTGAGCGGTATGTGTAAGCGGCCCGTAACCGCACAATTCACTAAAAACCACCATATCTACCCAAGGGTAGAGACTCATGGTTATATCAAGTTTCAGCTTCATCATCTCCACATTGGAAGCGACTGCTGAAACTTTCATCTGTATTCCTGCTACTGCGAATGGTCTCATTTATTTTTTTTTTATTATTTTACAACTAAAAGGTTTACCGGAAAAATAATTTCTTCTTTCCGGGTATTTTAACCTACTTACTATATTACTGCTTAACGTGTTTTCTAATTTGACTTTCCAGAATATCCAGTCCTTGATTCAACTCTTCATCTGTAATCACCAATGGAGATAGAATCCTGATGACATTTTTAAAAGTTCCTGCGCTCAAGAGAATCAAGCCTGCTGCGGCACATCCTTTTACTATTTTATCACAGAGTTCAGTAGCCGGTTTTCCGGGATCATTATCGTGAACGAATTCTATACCTATCATCGCTCCTATCCCTCGGACATCGCCTATTTCTGGAAATTCTTTCTGAAGGCTTTCTATCCTGTCTGTTATGATTTTTCCAATGTGAACCGCTTGTTGATTCAGGTTTTTGTCTTTCATAAACTGTATCGTTGCAGATGAGGCCACGCAACATATTGGGCTGCCTATATAGGTTCCCCCAATGGTTCCGATACCGGCAGCATCCATGATTTCACCATGACCTACAACGGCTGCAATGGGAAGGCCGGAGCCCATCGATTTTGCATAGGTGCTTAAATCCGGTTGCACACCATAGTGTTGCCAACTGGCCCAATGACCGGTTCGGCAGAATCCACTTTGGATTTCATCCATTATCAACAAAACACCGTGCTCATCACAAAAGGAACGCAAGCCTTCAAGATATTTTTGTGGCACAGGGTTAAATCCGCCTTCCCCCTGGATGGGTTCAATGATAATGGCGGCCACACTGTTGATATCAACCATACTATGAGCACTTTCCTTTAATCTGGTAAGTTCGGTCTCTACAAAATCATCCATACTCTGTTTGCCTGAGTATTTATAGACGTTTGGAAATGGTATTCGGTATATTTCAGGAGCAAATGGCCCAGATGAAAATTTATAATTCACCTTACTTGTTAGACTCATACCGAGCAGTGTTCGTCCGTGATAGGCTTCGGTGAAGCATAAAACGGCAGGTCTTTTCGTATATTGACGGGCAATCTTAATGGCATTTTCGACGGCTTCAGCTCCGGTGCTGATTAACATTGCTTTAGTGTTGTCACCATGTGGAAGGATTTCGGCGAGCTCTTCGCATAATTTTATATAAGGTTCATAGGTAACCACATTAAAACTAGTGTGCAGGTATTTCCCTGCTTGTTCTCTTATGGCTTCCACGACCGGCTCCGGACAGTGGCCGGCATTGACCACGCCTATTCCGCCTGCGAAATCGATGAGTTCACGACCGTCAACGTCTGTTATAATTGCTCCTTTTGCTTCTTTAACGGTGGCAGTATTAAAGATTCCTACCCCGTTTGCTACTATTTTTTTTCTTCGCTCAATCAACGCTTGAGACTTGGTTAGTTCTTCTGGCATTTTTTTTAAAAAAGTTTCTTTAGATTTTAATTAGTTATAGGTAGTAGAACTTTAGAACTAAAATTCTCCTCATAAGATAGAGCTATTTGAACAATAATGCAAACCTTTTAACTTCTTGAGCATCCACTTCTTAATATTTTATCAAAATTTTAAAAGACTTTAAAGGGGAATTTGTTTTTAAAATAAACTTCATTAAAAAAAGATAGCTTATTAAATAACAATTAGATAAGTAATTTGCAATTGTGATAAACTAAAATTATTTGCAGAGAGAACCCTTTCTTTATGGTTGCTATTGTTGTTTTCAAAAAGGTAGAAACCTTTTCATAAAACCGGAAATATCTTCAGACAGTTTGCCTTTGTAAACCACTATTAAGTAGAGCGCAGAAATCAAAGCCGACTTCAAAAGTATATTTACAATAGGATGAAAGTTAAAATCCCAGTAAAAGAAGACAAGCGCAATGACGAGGATTAAGAGGAAAGTTTTTCCGGTTTCCAGAGTAAAAGGATGCATTTTAAATTTTACATTGACAACAGCTATTTTCGCAAAGCTATAAAGTAAGAGTGAAATCACTGTTGCAATGGCAGCACCTTCCATTCCCAGAACAGGAATAAATACCAAATTGAGTACAATTGTAAGTATAGCCAAGAGTACCCCTAACACTATTGTAAGACGATAATAGTCTGAATTATACAATATGGCATTGTTAATTCCCATCAGGTTATCCAGCAGTTTGGAAGAAGAAATCAGGATTACAACAAAGAGTCCGGTGGCGTATTCTTCGGGGAGCAATGTATAAAGTTCTTTAATGTTCGTGACGATGAGCAAAAAAAGGAGGCCGGATACTATAAAAAGTGTAAGGGAACTTTTGACATAAAGTTCTTTCAGGTTATCTGAGGTTTTTTCATTAATGAATTTGGCCGTAAGAGGATAGGTGATTTGGTGCATCGACCTGGCAGGTACTGCTATTACTGTAGCTATAAAGATTGCTACATTATAATAAGCTACATTTTCAATTGGAATCAGCTTTCCCAGCATCACCTTATCAATATCGAGGAGCAGTAACGAAACAGAGCCGGCAATAATAATAAGAAAGGAATATTTCAAAACCGGAACGATATTACGAGGAATACTGAAACTAAGTTTAGGAAAATTTAATCGTAACGCAAATACAAACATGATCAACATTCTGAGAAAATAAACCGCAACCAGCAGCCAAATGAAAAAGTGAGCGCTCACCAACTCAAAATAAACCCCAAAAAGCAACACCATAATTACCACGCGATGAAATACTTCTTTTAAAAGGTTTCCTGTGGCGCTTTGCATTTTCACTCTAGTCCAGGCATAAAAAATCTCAAAATAAGCCATAGAAACAGCAGTCAAATAAATAACCCAGGTGTAATCTTCTATTATTGCGTTTTCTTTGGCCAAAAAATCGGTAATGGTTTCATAGCCTATATAGCCAATTAACCCAATAGGAAGTATAAGTACCAAAGGCAAAAAAAGCATGGTTGTTATAAAACTTTGTTGCTCTGAGGCGCTTTTATAGGAAGTATAGAATTTAATTAGCGTATTGTGAACGCCAAAAGCCATCAAAGGCATCATAATGGTGGCTGCAGAAAGCAGGAAACCTACCAAACCGTAATACTCATCAGTAAGAAAGTTGGTATAAAGGAAAAGTGTATTAATTGCTCCCACCCCAAAACCCAGATAAGTGCTAAAGGTATTCTGAACGGACTGTTTGATGACAATACCCATAGTAAAATTATGCTTTAAATTGCCTTAAGGACCTCTGCCAGCTTTTTGGTTAGGTTTTTTCTGCTATACTGATTTATATCTGTTGCCTCCAACACCAATTTATCATCTTTGTATTTTTGATACCACGATAAAAGTGTCTCTTTAATTTCTTCTTCTTTAGTATAATCAAAATATGTCCCGGTTCCTGTTTGAGTTATTATAGATTGTATATCACTCTCTCTTGGACCAAGGGCTAAAATGGGTCTTTGGGCGGCCAAATACTCAAAAATCTTTCCTGGAATAATAGCTCTGGTTTCAATGCTGTCTATTTCAAGAACCAACAATACTTGCGATGTTTTTTGTATATCAAGCGATTGATTGTGAGAAATATATCCTATATTTTTTAAATGACTACTTAAACCATAACTTTCAATGCTTTTTACCACCTCGTCGCTCACCACCCCGGCCAGTTGCAGTTGAAAATCTGAAGCAAAACTGTTGTTTTCACGCACTAGTTCTGAAAGAATCTTCCATAGGGTTTCAGGGTTCCTCTCTGTAAGCAAAGAACCTATATGAGATAGTGTGAATTTTGTATCCAAAACAACTTCCCCGCCTATTGCTGTATCAAAACCGTTTGTAATAACGGTTATGGGTACATCTGTGATAACTCCAAATTGCTTTTCAGTAGTTGGGCTGGTAACGATAATATGATCAGCAGCCTGTAGAACACGGGCTTCCAGTTTCTCGTGTTTTTTTTGTGATTTTTTTGATAAATTGAGTTTTTTGTGGTACCCTATTGACGTCCAGGGATCCCTGAAATCAGCCAGCCATGTGGTTTTTGTAATTTTCGTAAGCTCCATCCCTATCAAATGAAGACTATGAGGCGGGCCGGAAGTAACAACCACATCCACAGGATTGCTTACAAGATATTTTTCCAAAAATTTAACGGAAGGTTTTACCCACCCCACGCGCGCATCAGGGATAAAATAATTGCCGCGCACCCAAAGCAAGAATTTTTCCAGTACAGATTGTTTCTTGTCTGATATGATACCACTGCTTATGGTTTGTGTCTTCTTTTTTGAAAGAAGTTTAGCAAAACGGTAGGGTTCTTTTATGGGATGCTTTATCACTTCAATTCCCTTTGGAATTTCAGATTCAAAAGAACGATCTATTAATGGATAATGCGGGTTTTCAGGAACAAAAACGACAGGCTCGATATCAAAATCGCGTAAATACTTTACAAATTTCAACCAGCGTTGCACTCCCGGACCACCAGCTGGTGGCCAATAATATGTGATAATCAATACCTTGAGTGGATTTTTCACAGAGTCACTTATTTTTTCTTTCGAAACGAAACAAAAACAGCTCCTATTAATAAAATCAAGAATAAAATACTACTTCCCAGACTTATTTTGCTTCCGGTATCGACGACTTCAGGCTCAAATTTAAATTCAACCTTGTTATAGCCAGGTGGAAGAACCATTGCTCTCAATGCATAGTTTGTCCTAAAATGCTCGTGAGGTTTTCCATTAACATAGGCATTCCATCCATGTGGATAATACACTTCAGAAAAAACAGCTATGCCTTGCTGGGGGTTTTCAGTTTCATAATAAAGATAATCAGGCCTGACTTCTATTAAGTCAATTGAAGCAGTGGAATCAACCTGAACATTGTTTACCGGTAATAGTTCTGAAAATTCTTTGTGAACAATGGCTTTTTGTTTGGTATTGGTTTCAGCAATTGAAAGAATTTCTTCGTCTGCATTGTCAACCATAACAATACTATCTACAAACCAGGCATTTCCATTGGCATCAAAATTTTCAGAAAATAGAACCCTGCCCTCTTCATCACGTTCTAGTAAATATTTTACATTAAACATATTGAACACTTCAAGACTGCCTTTTTCCAGATAGAAATCATACAAATCCTGAATGCGTCCGGGTTTTGCAGCGTGATAGCCACCAAGCGCATTGTGAAAATAGCTGGCCTTACCGCTTGAAAATGGATTTGAACTGAGGTCATACACCCTGAAGTGGGTTTCGTCTTTTAAAATTTCAGCGTCAGCTTGTGTTTCAGTAAAAGGGGTTCCCATTTGTCTGGCGCTGACAAAATTCTCATTGTTGACATAGCGTTTATCAACACTTATCAGGTCAAAGAGTATCAAAATACCCAAAACAAAAATCATTGTGTTTTGTTTCAGCTTTTTAGTCAAGTATAAATAAAGCACCACAGCAGCCACAACAACAAGACCCAAGCTTCGTAAAGTGTCTTCAACAAAAATAGATTTGCGATCCTCCTTAATGGCATCTATAAATTCTTGCCCATAGGCTTGAATATAAAAGCCATCATTGGCTCCGGAAAAACTGAACAAACTCTCTTTAACCAATAAGAAAATCAAACAAAGAGCACCTAAGATACCTCCACTGTATTTCAAAGCTTTGATTTTTTCATCGTGTTCAATATTGGACGAGAGCAGTTTATGCAACCCTAAAACAGCCAATATGGGCATACAAAGCTCAATGATTACCTGAATGGAAGAAACTGCCCTGAATTTATTATAGAGCGGAACATAATCAATAAAAAAGTTGGTAAGGAATTCAAGATTGTGTCCCCAAGAAAGTAGTAAAGCTAAAATTGATCCTGCAATCAACCAGCGTTTGTGCTTACCTTTAAGGAGAAAAATTCCCAACAAAGCCAAAAACAAAATTACTGCTCCAATGTATGCCGGAGCGGCAACAATGGGCTGTTGGCCCCAGTAAGTGGGCACAGCAGTGACAAAATCATTGGCCTGAGCAGGAGAAAGTCCGCGTTTCATTAAATAATCATAGGTAGCAGAATCTGTACCCACGTCTTCAGTATTACCACCTCCCATAAACCGTGGAATGAATAAATTGAATGTTTCCAGAATGCCATATGAGTATTCAGTGATATATTCTTTGGAGAGACCCTGTGTGTCCTCTTTTGGCATACCTTCAGGCGTGATTGTAAGCTCACTTTCACCTCTTGTGGATTCTGCAGCATACTCTTGGGTTGCCAATATATTTGTGGCATTCAAACCTACAGCAATAATAACCCCTCCTGCCATTAATGCTATCGCTTTAAAAAAATGCGGGAGTTCCTTCTTTTTGAATGCATCAATCAAATAGACAACACCTATTACCAATACCAGTAGCAATAAATAATAAGTCATTTGAAAATGGTTGGCACTTATTTCAAGGGCCATGGCAAGTGTAAAGAGGATAAAACCCCAAAGGTATTTCTTTCGAAAAGCAAGGAAGATACCCGCAAGAACCAATGGCATGTAAGCTATGGCATGGGCTTTGGCGTTATGGCCCACTCCCAAAATAATTATCAAATAGGTGGAGAACCCAAAACCAAGGGCGCCCAAAGCCGCAAGTTTATAATCAACTTTTAAAACCAGTAAAAGAATATAAAACCCTATAAAATATAGAAATAAGTAATCCGCCGGCCTCGGTAAAAACCGAAGCGTTCTGTCTATATCTTTAATATAATTATGTGGGTATTGTGCCCCGAGTTGGTATGTGGGCATCCCGCCAAATGCTGAATTTGTCCAATAGGATTCCTCACCTGTTTCTGCACGGTAATCATTGTGCTGCTTTGCCATTCCGGTATATTGAACAATATCGCTTTGCAGGATTTGTTTCCCTTGCAAAACCGGACTGAAATAAAACAACGAAACGATTATAAAAAGAGCAAGAACAATGAGATGAGGGAGATACTTTTGGGTAAAATCTTTCATTGGATTGGTTTAGAAAAGCGAAAATTAATCAATTTCTTCGTAATCTACATACTCACCCACGGGTTTCTTGGAGCGTGAACTCTTTTCCGGCTTTTTACCAATGACGGTCTCCCCTTCATTTTTATTCTGGGTTTGATCAAAACCATACTGGCTTTTAAAAGCCTGTTCCATTTTTTGTCCGGCTTTTTTGGCAATATACCGCATGATATAAGGTGTCAGGAAGCGAAATAAAATCTTTAGTCCAAAATAAACCAAAAGAAGTATTAAAACCGTTTTAATAAACGTTGTCATAAAAGTATTGCTGTTTAAAACTAATTTTCAAAAATAACCATACTAATATAGAAAAGGGAATTTCTAGTATTAAAAAAATAATAAAACTGCTATATTTACACCAAACACCCAATAGTCATGAAGAATAAAACCCATCTCATATGCAGCTTTCTGATTTGTAGCTTTATAACTACAAATGCACAGTATACAGAACTCATTAACTCTAACAGACCGGGAACCTCACAAGGAGCCTTTGCTGTGGGAAACCAGGTTTTACAGCTGGAAACCGGTGCTTCCACGGGCTGGGAAGAGCACAGGCTCCTGAAAACCGAAACTGATGCTTTTACCATTGATTATTCATTGAGGTATGGTTTGTTGTGGGAACAACTGGAAATAAGCTTTATGGGAAGCTATCTTTCTGAAAATGTAACTGACTTTAGAAATCCTAATAATATTGAAGAGTACAAGGTAAGTAACTTCAAGAGCAATACACTGGGCGCTAAATATTTGGTCTACGATCCCTATAAGAAAAGAAGCCTTGAAAAACCCAATATCTATAGTTGGGATGCAAACAACAAATTCAGATGGCGTGAGCTCATACCTGCCGTCTCGGTATATGCCGGTGTTAATGTTGATACCAAAGACAACCCTTTTTTACCGGTGAACGACCCTCAAATAAGTCCTAAATTTTTACTGTCAACACAAAACAACTTTCAGGGAGGATGGGTTTTTGTAACGAATATTATCGTCGATAGAATCACTTCAGACTTTCCAACCTATTCTTATATTATTACCCTCACACATGCCTTCA
Source organism: Flavobacteriaceae bacterium (assembly GCA_040903465.1). Taxonomy (GTDB): domain Bacteria; phylum Bacteroidota; class Bacteroidia; order Flavobacteriales; family Flavobacteriaceae; genus Planktosalinus. The sequence goes on along the minus strand of JBBDVI010000136.1, from coordinate 668 downwards.
ATCAAAATGTATCTGCTTTTGTAGAAACCCAGGGGATCAAAAGTGACTTTTATGCAGACCAGTTGTTTCGTTTTGGAGGAGCTTATTTATTTTGGGAAGATTTTCAAGTAGATGCCTTGGCGACTATTAATTTTAAAGACACCCCTTCAAGGTTCTTTGTGGGTGCAGGAATTTCCTACCGCCTTGATATGCATTCAAAAGATGAATTCATTGAAGACGAGTCTGATGGTAAAAGAGATGATGAAGGAAAAGAAGATAGACAAGACGATTTTATTGAAGACGACGGAAAATAAAAGTTGCTGAGAATTTATGATAGAAATTAAAGAAATCTCCTCAAAAAAGGAACTGAAAGCTTTTGTTAAATTTCCTTTTTCACTTTACAAAGATTCAAAATACTGGGTGCCTCCTGTCATCACTGAAGAGTTAAACAGTTTTGACAAGCATAAAAATCCTGCTTTTGAAAACGCTGAAGTTTGGTTTTATTTAGCTTACAAAGACAACCAGATAGCAGGTCGCATTGCTGTAATAATCAACTGGCACGAAATCAAAGAGCTAAACATACATAAAATAAGGTTTGGATGGTTTGATTTCATCGATGACCTTGAGGTGAGCAAAGCTTTGCTTGAAAAAGTTTTTGAAAAGGGAAAAGAAAAGAATTTAGATTTTGC
>JBBDVI010000135.1:0-21744 GCA_040903465.1 Flavobacteriaceae bacterium | reverse complement strand
AAAAAAATTATTCAGCAAAAGTGATGATTGCAGATGGGCACTTTTCATTAATAGTGGTACACTGGAAATGAACAACAATAAAGTGATTATCTTAGCAGATTAAAAAACAACATAAATAAATAAATAACCAGATAAATGCCGGACGAAAGTTTTGGCATTTTTTTTAATATAATTTTTAAATATGAAATCCTGGATCCCCTATATCTTGATTTTTTTATATTCTTTAATTTCAAATGCCCAAAATGTCCCTGAGCAACAAAAACTGGATTCTATAATAATTACTTCAAATAGAATTGAGCTCCCTTTTAAAGAAAACTCCCGTTCCATTTCTATTATCACAGCAAATGACATAAAAACAAGTGGAACCAACAACCTGGCAGACCTGCTTCAACAGGTTGCCAGTCTCGATATCAGAAGAAGGGGTGTTGGCGGCATGCAAGCTGATTTATATATAAGAGGCGGAAGTTTTGATCAAACCCTTTTACTTATCGACGGCATTAAAGTTGAAGATGCCCAATCAGGCCATCATACCCTAAACCTGGCCTTGCCCCTCGAAGTAATTGAGCGTGTTGAAATTGTGAAAGGCCCGGCAGCACGTGTTTTTGGACAAAACGCATTTACCGGTGCCGTCAACATCGTTACAAAAAAAGTTGGTAAAAATAAAGTTCAAGTAGGTCTTGAAGGCGGTTCTTATTCACAAATTAATGCTAGTGTAACTGCAAATCAGATATTTGAATCGTCCTCAGTGATTGTTCATGCATCCAGGAATACCTCAGAAGGATACCGCTACAACACAGATTTTGACAATCAAAACTATTTTTTGAAAGGACATTTTGAAACTGCTTTTGCTCCGATTGACATCATTGCAAATTTTCAGGAACGAAAATTTGGTGCCAACGGCTTTTATGCCTCCCCAGCAGCCATAAATCAGTATGAGGAAACACAGGCAAGTCTCATTGGGGTTTCAACTACCCTAAACAAAAACAATTTGAAATTAAAACCACAGATTTACTGGAGAAGGAATCAGGATGAGTATGTTTTTGTGAGGCAAGACCCTTCTATTTACAGAAATCTTCACCAAACAAACAAAGTTGGTGCAGAAGTCAATGCTTCATACAGTTCTACCTTAGGCATAACCGGTTTTGGGATTGATCTCTCGCAGGTTTATTTATCAAGCAATAATTTAGGGGAAAGAAAACGTTTTATGTCAACTGCATTTGTAGAGCATAGGTTTGATTTTTTGGAGAACACCTTGGATATCACTCCCGGCGTAGCCTTAAACTATTACTCTGATTTTAAATTTCATGCCTTTCCTGGAATAGATATTGGCTACAGCATTCATTCAGATTTTAGGATTTTTGGAAATTTAGGCTATACTTACAGAGTTCCTACTTATACAGATCTTTTTTACAGTGACCCCACCACTTTAGGCAATGAAAATTTAGAACCAGAAGAGGCTTTTGCTCAGGAATTAGGCTTAAAATACAATTTGAAAAACTTCTCTATGTCATTTGCCTTTTTCAACAGAGATGCAAGTAAACTTATTGATTATGTAAAAGAAAACGAAGGTGATCTTTGGCAAGCAGTTAACATAAGGGATCAAAATACTAAAGGCTTTGAAGCAAACACCAACTACAAATTTAAAGTGGGGACATTTACACAACATTTAAAATTTGACTATACCTTTCTGGAAGATGACATCAAAAGTCTAGATATTGATTTTTCTCGATATTCAATCAATTCATTAAAGCACAATTTTATCACAACTTTAAGATCACAATTCTTTAAAAATATTTTTCATACCATAACATACAGGTATGCAGAAAGGACCAATGGTGTGTCATATTCATTGTATGACGCAAGCTTAAATCTTCATTTAGACTCCTTTGAGGTTTTTTTTGTTGCTAATAATATATTCAATACTGAATATACTGAGACTAACTTAGTGCCAATGCCAAAGGGGAACTTATTGTTTGGGGTTGCTTACCATTTCAAATAAATACTTGTAGTGAATAGGAATAAACTTTTGCGGTAAAAAAACGTTACTAAAATGTTAAACATACTAGCAAAAACTTTTAAACCCTTTGCTTTGTTTCAAATCTTACAGAATTCCTAGTATATTTGTGTTTTCAGCCAAAACGCATATGCTCATAGCAATACTCACAGGTTTTGTATTTTCCCTTTTTTTGGTAGTCGCAGGCAAATTTATAAAAGGTAAATTAGCCATACTTTCTTCCTTGGTTCCCTTAGGCCTTTTTGTATATTTTCTGCAATTTGCCAATCGTATTTCAAGCGGTGAAGTGATTACCCAATCATTTGCCTGGGTACCTTCCTACGATGTAAACCTCAACTTCACCCTTGACGGGATTTCCCTCATATTCTCATTGATGATTACCGGAATTGGTTTTCTGGTGTTTGCTTATACGGCATCCTATTTAAAAGGACACGAATACCTGGATCGCTTTTATGGGTACCTGGGTATTTTTATGGCCGCCATGCTTGGGTTAGTACTTTCAGATAACATTATTTCCCTTTTTGTTTTCTGGGAATTGACCAGTATTAGTTCGTTTTTCCTCATTGGGTTCAATAACAAAGAAGAAGCCTCCAGAAAATCCGCTGTTTTAGCACTTGCCATCACCGGAATGGGGGGGTTATTATTGCTGGCCGGCGGCTTGATTTTAGGCTCTGTTGCGGGCACTTACAGTATTGCAGAAATGCTTTCGTCAAAAGAAATAATAGCCGAAAGCTCTCATTATATCATCATCATACTACTTATTTTTGGAGCTGCTTTTACAAAATCTGCCCAGTTTCCCTTTCATTTTTGGTTACCGGGAGCCATGAAAGCCCCAACACCGGTCTCCACTTATCTGCATTCAGCGACGATGGTAAAGGCGGGAATCTATCTGCTCATGCGTTTTACGCCTGTACTGGGAAGCACAGAGTTCTGGAATTCAACTTTAATAATTGTGGGGGCCATAACAATGCTATATGCTGCCATACACACCCTTTTCAGGACTGATTTAAAAGGTATCCTAGCATATTCTACTATTTCTGCCCTTGGTATCCTGGTTTTCTTGGTTGGGATTGGCACGCAGCAAGCACTCGTGGCCGCTTGTGTTTTTATCCTTGTGCACGCTTTGTACAAAGCCACTTTGTTCCTTGTTACAGGAATTATAGATCATGAAACGGGAACAAGGAATATCACCGTCTTGGCCGGTCTAAGAAAAGTGTTGTTTCCGGTGGCGATAGCCGGTTTTCTGGCTGCAATTTCAAATGCGGGAATCCCGCCCAGCTTTGGTTTTTTAGGTAAAGATTTGATTTATGAAGCCACGCTCAATTTTGGGTCTTCGGCAATTTTACTCACGGTTTTGGCCGTGGCTACAAACATCCTGTTGTTGTATGCCGGTTTTCTTGCCGGTGTTAAACCCTTTACGGGAAAACTACCTCCTTCTTTTGAAAAAGTGCAGATGCCTCATTTTCTCTTATGGATTCCGGCACTAATCCTGGCAACACTGGGAATCGTCATAGGCTTGTTTCCGTCCATCATACAAGGTACCTTGATACAGCCGGCCGTGACAGCCATGGGCGCTACAGGTAGCGAAGTTTACCTGAAGCTTTGGCATGGTTTCAATCTTATTTTGGGCCTTAGTGCTGCTACCATTGGCATTGGATTATTGTTGTATTTCCTATTAAAGCCGTCAGAGAAACGTGAGGAAAAAATAGCAAAACTTGAGCCCATCTCCCCTAAATCCATTGTTGAAGAAACAGGTTTTTTTATAGGAAAAGTTTCGCGTTTTATTACCCGCCTTCTGCAAAACGGTTATTTGAGAAATTATGTTTCAACCATCATTCTCTTTCTAGTGTTATTGACAGGCTATACCCTGCTTGAAAACACTACTTATGTGATCGATTACAATTCATTTTCTAAATTGACCGTTTATGAAGTATTGACAGTCCTTGTTATGATTGTGGCAATATTTTATACTGTTTTTACGCGTTCAAGACTTGCTGCAGTTGCGGCAATGGGCGTTGTGGGACTTACCATCAGTCTTATTTTTGCATATTACAGTGCACCGGATTTGGCCATGACGCAATTTTCTATTGATACACTTACGGTGATTTTATTTGTATTGGTATTATATAAACTCCCCAAATACCTGAATATATCAGAATATAAAATGCGGATTAGAGACGGGATTTTATCAGTTATTTTTGGGGGACTAATAGCTGTTTTGGCTTTGGAAGTTTTAGGAGAAGTTCAGGGTTCTGAAATAACCGACTATTATGCCCAGAATGCTTATGTGCTCGCCAAAGGAAAGAATGTAGTAAATGTGATTTTAGTTGATTTCAGGGGAATCGATACCTTTATGGAGATTGTGGTGTTGACTATAGCTGCGATAGGTGTGTTCTCCTTGTTAAAATTGCGTTTGACCAGAAAAGAAAGAAGATAACCCTGATAAACAAATAAAGATGAAAACAATAATCCTTAGAACTGCATCCAATTACCTACTGCCGTTACTGCTGTTGTTTTCAATTTTTATATTGCTGCGGGGTCACTATTTACCAGGTGGCGGTTTTGTGGGTGGGCTTATTGCCTCCATAGCTTTTGTTTTACACGCTTTTGCAAACGGTCTTGAAAACACAAAAGGATTGATTCGCTTCCATCCGGGATATATAATGCCCGTGGGACTGTTACTGGCACTTGTGAGTGGGTTTTCCCCTGTTCTATTATCAAACCTGCCCTTTATGACAGGTCTTTGGTTTTCAGAACCACTTCCTGTCATCGGGATGGTTGGATCTGCTTTATTTTTTGATATAGGGGTTTATCTTGTGGTAATAGGTGTATCATTGACAATAATATTTACAATAACAGAATCTGCTTGATTATGGAGTTTTTAATTGCCATTCTGATAGGACTTTTATACGCTTCGGGTTTGTATATGATGCTGCGCAGAAGTTTGGTCAAGCTTATCATCGGGCTTATCCTTTTGGGAAATGGCGCCAATTTGCTGATTTTCCTTTTGGGCAGGATTACCAAAGGAAAACCACCCATTATCCCCGAGGAATCTAAAGTATTTCTCGACGCCTATGCAGACCCGGTTCCGCAGGCACTCATATTGACTGCTATCGTAATAAGCTTTGGGCTGCAGTCATTTGCCATTGTTTTGATTAAAAGGGCCTATAAAGTTGTTAAGACCGATGATATTGATAAAATGAACTCAACCGACGAATTTTCATGATACAGCACATTGTTTTATATCCCATCATAATACAGTTGCTTTTGGCAATCCTGATGCTTTTTTCATGGAGAAGCATAAGTGTACAAAAAGTAATCAGCGTTACGGGAAGCATTTTCAGTCTTCTAATTGCTGTTTGGCTGTTTACCACGGTTTGGAACAACGGCACGCTAACGGTACAGTCCGGAAACTGGGAAGCACCCTTCGGCATTACCTTTGTCGCCGATACTTTTGCGGCAACACTGGTTTTGTTAACCGGAATTAGCGGACTGGCTGTTTCTGTATTTTCTGTAGGAACTATTTTAAAAGCGCGATTAAAGTTTGGTTTCCTCCCGGTTTTGCACTTTTTGCTCCTGGGAATCAATGGTGCCTTTTTAACGGGTGATATCTTTAACCTTTTTGTTTGGTTTGAAATTATTATTATCAGTTCGTTTGTACTCATAACCTTAGGAGGTGAGAAAAAGCAACTTGAGGGGGCCGTAAAATACTTTACCCTGAATATTTTTGCCTCTGTTATATTTCTTACGGCAGTGGCCGTGTTATATGGTTTAACAGGATCATTGAATATGGCTGACCTTTCCTTAAAAATAGCCGCCATTGAAAACAGGGGTTTAGTGGAAATCACAGCCATCCTGTTTTTAGTGGGCTTTGGAATTAAAGCTGCCATTTTTCCGTTATACTTTTGGCTTCCGGCGTCTTATCACACGCCGCCGCCGGCCGTTTCTGCTGTTTTTGGGGGCTTACTGACCAAAGTGGGGGTTTATGCTTTAATCAGGGTGTTCACACTCATTTTTGTGGGTGATGTCTTTCTTGAAAACATTATTTTGGTCATAGCCGGCTTGACTTTATTCACCGGGGCAATTGGTGCTCTGGTGCAAAACAATATTGCAAAAATGTTTTCATACCTCATCATTTGTCATATTGGGTATATGATTTTAGGTTTGGGTTTATATACTGAAGCGGCCATTGCGGGAGCTATTTTTTACCTTATACACGACATTATTGTCAAAACAAATTTATTTATGGTAAGCGGTTTGATTTACCGTATCAAAGGCACCTTTAGTATGCGTGATTTGGGTGGTATTTATGCAAAATACCCGTTGCTGTCGCTGTTAATGATTATTCCATTCTTTTCATTGGTGGGCATTCCGCCGCTTTCGGGGTTTTGGCCCAAGCTGGCTTTAATTTCTGAAAGTTTTAAAATCGAAAATTACTGGCTCATCGCTGCTGTTTTATTTGGTACCTTTATAACGATGTTTGTAATCGCCAGAATGTGGGCTGATGTCTTTTGGAAAGAAGGTGTAAAACTCCCCCGGTTACAGAATTTCAGATATTTTGACATTTTGAAAATTGAAAAGAAAATTCAGATAGTGGCTCCCATTGTTTTTTTGGCACTTATTTCATTGTATATTGGTTTTGGTGCAGAAAACATCCAGCAATTATCGCTCAGGGTGGGCAATGAACTGATGAACAATCAATTCTATATTGAAGCTGTTCTGGGAAAATAAAAAAATATTATGAGAGGTAGATTTTTAAGCAACATACTATTGACCCTTATATGGGTGGCCCTGACGGGAAGCTTTGTACTTCTCAATTTCATCTTTGGATTTATATTGAGCTTTTTAATTTTATGGGTGATTACCACGGGCAGCGGTGAAAGCAAATATTTTAAAATCCTGCCAAAAACAATTGCCTTTATACTCTTCTTCCTTTACGAACTTATCAAGGCCAATCTTCAGGTTGCTTATGATGTGATTACCCCAAAGTTTTATATGAAACCCGGTATTATCAAAGTACCTCTGGATGCAAAATCAGATTTGGAAATCACGCTACTGGCAAATTTGATTTCGCTTACACCGGGCACGTTGAGCCTGGATGTTTCAAACGATAAAAAAGTGCTCTATGTGCACGGGATGTATGTTTCAGATAAGGAGAAATTTATCCAAGGTATTAAACAAGGCTTTGAAAGACGATTATTAGAAATATTGAGATGACTTTACACGACTATTTATATTATATTTTATTGCCCATACTGACGGTATCCATCGTGCTGTTGTTTATCAGGTTTTTGATGGGCCCCAGCATTGTTGACCGTGTCATTACACTTGATTTATTAATCACAACCGGAATAGGTGTTATCGCAATATACAGTATCACAACAAACCAACCCACTTTCCTCGACATCTCAATGATCCTGGCATTGATTGCGTTTTTAGGCACGGTCGCATTTTCATATTATCTCGAAAAAAGAAATAAAAATGAGTGATATTATCATAGGCATATTAGCTACTTCAGGAACCTTATTTGTGCTGCTTGCAGCCGTAGGGGTCATCAGGATGCCTGATACCTATCTGCGCATTTCGGTAACAACCAAAGCGGCTACACTTGGTATCGGGTTGATTCTTGGTGCTGCAGCCATTTATTTTAACGACATCTCCATTACATCCAAAGTGCTTGCCATCATTTTGTTTATTTTACTTACAGCCCCGGTGGGTGCACACCTCATTGGGAGGGCGTCTTATTTTATTGGTGTGAAATTGTGGAAAAATTCTGTAATTGATGACCTTGAGGGGAAGTACAAAAAATCCACACACGAGCTTAGAAGCAAAGGTGATGAGGATGAAGAAATGGTGGAAAACGAGGAAACAACTTCCAAATAATTTTCTTTTCAGAGGCCCTTTTCCCTAACAATATTTTACCAAAACCTTGTCATTTCTTTTCGGAAGAAAGCACTACATTTGATTTTAGACTAATTGAATGACTGTATGGATTTACAAGAAATCCCGCGTGTACAAAATATCACTAAAGAAGATTTCATAAAAAATTATCTCAAGCCTCAAAAGCCTGTGGTAATTGAGCAGTTGATTGAAAACTGGCCGGCTTTTACAAAATGGAACCTGGACTATATGTCAAAAAATGCCGGTGATAAAACCGTGCCCTTATATGACGATCGTCCCATCAACGCAGAGAAAAAGTTCAATGAACCGGCCCACAAGATGAAAATGAGGGATTATATTGATTTGCTCCAAAAAGAGCCCACGCGATACCGCATTTTTTTATGGAATATTTTAAAGCAAGTGCCGGAGCTTCAAAAAGATTACTCTTATCCTGATGTTGGCATAAACTTTATGAAAGGCTTGCCCATGCTGTTTTTTGGAGGGGAAGACTCCTATACTTTTATGCATTATGACATTGATCTGGCCAATATTTTCCACATTCACTTTCACGGAAAAAAAGAAGTCATCTTGTTTGACCAGTCCCAGACCAAATACCTTTACAAGGTGCCTCATTCACTGATAACCCGTGAAGATATTGACTTTTCAAACCCTGATTACCAAAAATGGCCGGCCCTGAAAAAAGCCGAAGGTTACAAAACCCATCTGGAACATGGCAACGCGCTATTTATGCCCGAAGGATACTGGCACTATATGAGGTACATCACCCCGGGCTTTAGCATGAGCCTGCGCTCAATACCACGCAAACCAAAAAACCTGAGCAAGGCACTTTATAATATTTTGATAATGCGTCATTATGACAACCTGATGCGGAAAGTGAAAGGACAATCCTGGATTGATTCAAAGAATGAAAGGGCTGTTGTGAGGACGCACAGACAATTAGACATTACGGGATAAGTTCCTTTGTTTTCTCATACACCATCTCACTCTCCCACCCCCTGTACAAAAGATAGTCTGCCAGCTTTTTTCGCTTTTTGTATTTGTTGGTTTCCTTGATTTGTTTCAGGCGTTTTTCGGCCAGTTCGTCGAATGTTTTGTAATAGTCTTCATCGTTGATTTCCTTGAGAGCCAAGTTGATGTTGAACACTGAAATTTGCCGTCTTTTCAGTTCGTTGACAATACGGTTTTTTCCCCATTTTTTTATCGAAAATTTCCCGCGGGCATAGGCTTCTGCAAAACGGGTCTCATTAATAAAGTCATGTTCAAACAAATGGAGCATGATTTTCTCGACCGCCTCAGGAATGAGCTGCATTTCCCGAAGTTTGTTTGCAACCTCCTGATGGCAGCGCTCCTGATAAGCACAGTAGTTTTCCATTTTAGCTTGCGCCTCATCGATCTGGTACACTTTCTTGTTCATGATCCAAAGGAAATACAAATCCCTTAAAAAACCAATCCAAACTAAAATTAAGCCTTATTTTTGCACCGATCAAAAACTATGGATTTCACCTCAAAACTCATTCAGTGGTACCGCCAACACAAAAGGGATTTGCCATGGCGAAAAACAAAAGAACCTTACCGCGTCTGGCTGTCAGAAATCATGCTGCAGCAAACTCGCATTGACCAGGGCTTGTCTTACTATTTAAAGTTTATTGAAACCTTTCCCACAGTCCATCACCTCGCCAGCGCTTCTGAAGAAGAAGTACTGAAACTCTGGCAAGGTTTGGGCTATTACTCCAGGGCGAGAAACTTGCATCACACGGCGCGCTATGTTGTTGAAAACGGCAACGGGAAATTTGCCGATAATTACAAAGACCTTTTGGCTTTAAAAGGCATTGGTGACTACACCGCCAGTGCCATTGCTTCCATTTGTTATAACGAACCCCAGGCCGTGGTTGACGGCAATGTATATCGCGTTTTGTCACGGGTGTTTGGCATAAAAACACCCGTCAATGCTACCGGCGCCTTGAAAGAATTCAAAGCCGTTGCCCAAAAACACCTCGACAGTAAGGATCCGGGAGAGTTCAACCAGGCGTTGATGGAATTTGGCGCACTTTACTGCAAGCCCCAAAACCCTGACTGCAACCACTGCATTTTCAAAGAGGATTGCTATGCCTTCAACCATCAAATGGTAACGGAACTGCCTGTAAAAACTTCCCGCACAAAAGTGAGAAACCGTTTTTTCAATTATCTGGTGGTGCTTTCTTCTGATGATAAAACCATACTGGAAAAGCGTACCGCTTCGGGTATCTGGAAAAATTTATACCAGTTTCCGCTGATAGAAAAGAAAGAAAACCAAGCTTTGGAAATAAAGGAGGTAAAAGAGTTTTTAAACGTTGCCGAAATAGAATCCATTTCGCTTTACAGCGAAAAACCGGTGGTCCACAAACTATCACACCAGCATTTGCACATTCAGTTCTGGATTGTTTACAGTGGAAATTTGGGCACAGCGGGCATTCCATTTACTGAAATAGAACAACTTCCAGTACCCATCGTGCTGCATAATTTTATTGTGAACTTCTCCTTTTAAAAGCAATTAATATTTGATATATTTGATAGCATAACCAAAGAATAAAAAAATGAGCGGTACTGTAAACAAAGTGATGTTGATAGGGCATACGGGAGATGATGTGAAAATGATACATTTTGAGGGCGGAGGCTGCATCGGAAGGTTTCCTTTGGCTACAAACGAAACCTATACCAATAAAACTTCAGGTGAGAAAGTTTCAAATACAGAATGGCACAACATCGTGGTGAGGAACAAAGCTGCCGAAATTTGCGAAAGATATCTCAAAAAAGGTGATAAAGTCTATATTGAAGGGCGTCTCAAAACAAGAAAATGGCAGGATGATCAGGGCAACGATCGATACAGCACTGAAATTCAATGCACTGATTTTACCTTTTTGACAGCCAAATCAGAATCTGACAATTCAAATACACAGCAAACCCAAAACGCTGAACCAAAAAGTGATACCTTTGCAGGAAACAACACTGCCCAAGAAAATGAAGATGATCTTCCTTTCTAAAATTGTGTAACTAATTTTGACTGATTTTGGACATAGAGCCTCCGAGTTTATTGCTTATTTCACTAATTATTGACGTAGCTCAAGGCTTTGGCATTTTACTTCTTGTGTTTTTGATTTGTTGTTCGGCAATGATTTCAGGAGCTGAAGTGGCGCTCTTTTCATTGACACCTTCTGATTTTGAGCTTGACGAAAACAAACGCAGCAAACAACAAAACATTATCATTAGTTTGCTGGACAGGCCCAAAAAGCTTTTGGCAACAATTCTGGTCACAAACAATACGGTCAATATTGCGATTGTTATTTTGTTTGAATCCTTGAGTTCTGTCTGGTTTCAAAACTTAAGCACCAATGTCAACCTGTATTACTTTGAACTGAATCTTGTTTTTTTCCTCAAAGTGGGCCTCGCCACCTTTATAATACTTCTTTTTGGCGAAATACTCCCAAAAATTTACGCGAGCCGGAACAAGCTATCCTTTTCAATACTAATGGCTTACCCATTACGCTTTCTTGATGTTGTGCTGTCGCCCATATCACTGCCCATGAGGTCGGCCACCATTTTTATTCACCGCCGTTTTGGAAAACAAAAAACCAATTTAAGTGTTGATCAGCTTTCGCAGGCCCTTGAATTAACTTCAGAAGAACACACCACAAAGGAGGAACAAAAAATCTTAAAAGGCATTGTTTCTTTTGGTAACACAGACACCAAGCAAGTCATGAAACCCAGAATGGATATTTTTGCGTTGAAGGAAGACCTTCCTTATGCTGAAATATTGCCACAAATAATCGATCAGGGATATTCGCGCATTCCGGTTTACAGGGAGAACCTCGACAATATAATGGGCATACTCTATGTAAAAGACCTGATGCCACATATTGATAAGAAAGATTTTGAATGGAAAGAGTTGTTACGCGTTCCCTACTTTGTCCCGGAAAACAAAAAACTGGACGACCTGCTCAATGAATTTAAAGAAAAACGCATCCACCTCGCTATTGTGGTTGATGAATATGGCGGTACCTGCGGGCTCATTTCACTGGAAGATGTCATTGAAGAAGTGGTGGGCGACATCAGTGATGAATATGATGATGAAGACCTTATATTTTCAAAACTGGATGACAATAATTTTGTCTTTGAAGGAAAAACACCCTTGAAAGATTTTTACAGGGTCGTGAGAATTGAAGACCCCTCACTGTTTGAAGAAAACAAAGGAGAAGCTGAAACCCTTGCAGGCTTTTTACTTGAGGTTGCCAAAGGGTTTCCTAAAAAGGGTGAGGTAATAACTTTCCATAATTATACGTTTACTATAGAGGCTTTTGAAAACAAACGCATCAAACAGATCAAACTTTCTTTAAAAAACAGTGCATAATCATAGCAATAGTACAGTCTCAATGAAATATATAATTGCAATTTTTTTCGCCAGCTTTTTATTTTCCTGTGGCGAAGAGGTCATCGTCAAACCCAAAGCCTATCTGGCCTTGGAATATCCTGAGCCACAATATAAAGAGAGAAACCTCAACTGTCCTTTTTCTTTTGAAATCAATGCACTTTCAATCCCGGTAAGAAAAGAAGAGTGCTGGTTGAACCTGGAATACCCCAATATGAAAGCCACTATATATCTTACTTATCGCCCCGTGGAAGGAAATCTGGACTCCCTGCTGTATGATGCACAAAAACTCACCTATGACCACACCATTAAAGCGAGTACCATTTATGAACAACCAAGAGTCGATTCTATCAATAACGTCTATGGCATGCTTTATATGATTAACGGTGATGCGGCCACCTCAACGCAGTTTTATGTCACAGACAGCACAAACCATTTTATTACCGGTTCGCTGTACTTCAAAAGCAAACCGAATTTTGACTCTATCTTTCCGGCAATTAGTTATTTGCGGGGCGATGTGAGGCACATCATGGAGACCATCGAGTGGAAAAAATAAAAATGCCCGAAAGATTCAGGCATTGTTTTACTTTTTTTAAGGGAAGTTTATTCTTGAATATTTTCTTCGGTTACCGGAACAATGTCACCATTCCAGCTAGTCACGCTATAGGTATCTGATGTGTTCTTGACGGTAGCCGTTAATTTTTCCTGATCGACAAACTCCTCATCGTAAGAAACTGTAGCGGTTTTGGTATCAAAATCGACTGCCACTTCTTTGACACCGTCCATTTTGGCAATGTTTTTCTCGATTACTTTGGCACAACCCATCGCACATTTCATGCCTTCAATCTCAAAGCTTGCTGAAATGTATTCAGCATCAGGGTTCAGGATTTTTTCTGTGGTGGTGGTTTCTATTTCCACGGTTTTGGTTTCTGGTTGGGTTTCGTTCTTGCAACTGAAAAGGACCATCGTTAAAACCAGAACTGAAAAGATATATTTTAAATTTTGCATCGTCAGTATAATTTATTTACTACAAAAATACAAAAACAGCTTCGTAATTAGATTAAAATTTCCAATTTTGTAGCTGATTTGAACAGCTATGCAATCTCAAAACATCAAGTGGGTTTTTTTAATTATTCTCTCCATTGTTTGGGGAAGTTCGTTTATCCTTATCAAAAAATCACTTATTGGCCTAACACCGGTGCAGGTGGGTGCTTTGCGGGTGTTGATTGCCTCTGTTTTCCTTTTTATTATTGGTTTCACCCATTTAAAACGCATTGAAAAAAAACAGTGGAAATGGATTGCCATCGCCGGGACCATTGGCACTTTTATTCCCGCTTTTTGTTTTGCTTATGCACAAACCGAAATTGACAGCGCCATTACCTCCATATTAAATGCTACCACACCCATTATGACACTTATTTTTGGGTCTTTGCTGTTTGCTATTGGGTTTTCACGACGTCAACTCTTTGGTGTTATTATCGGGCTTTTGGGCTGTTTAATGCTTATTTGGCAAGGTTCCAGTGTCAACCCCGATCAGGATTATCGTTATGTCTTGTTCATTTTTGTCGCTACAGTGGGCTATGCCATGAATGTAAACATAATTAAAACCCATATGCAGGAGTTGTCACCATTGGCCATTTCCACTGGTTGTTTTCTGGTGATCATGCTGCCGTCTTTTCTTATACTGGTTTCAACAGGTTTTTTTAGCCAGGAGATACTCTCTTCCAAAGAAACCATGAATGCAATAGGCTATGTAGCCTTACTGGCGGTTTTTGGTACAGCCCTGGCATTGCTCATTTTCAATAAACTCATTCAAATCAGCACCCCTGTCTTTTCAACTTCTGTTACTTATACCATCCCTATTGTTGCTTTGCTTTGGGGAGTTTGGGACGGCGAAACGTTTTCACTTCTCCAAATTATAGCCGGGTGTATAATTCTTTTTGGCGTGATTTTGGCAAACAGTAAAAAGAGGGTAAGAAAAACCGCCCCTGTTTAGAACAAGGGCGGTTTGATTAATTTCTGATATGTGTTTCTAAAAATTTATTTAAAATCTTCTTCGCTTACGCCTTCATTAATTTTTACTTCAGAAACCTCAAATTTTATTTCCTGAGGCCCAAAACTCATCGCAGTAGTATGCGGGAATTTTATACCGTTTACTTCTTTGTAGTCACTGTAATTTATGGTAGTGGTCATTTTTTGTCCCATCGCTTCCTGAACGGTTTCTTCTTTTAACTTAAGACCGGTTCCTACATCATAGAATGCAGATTTGTTATCACCAAACGAAACTACATAGGCATCTTTACCGTCAACTTTTTCAACGCGCTCCAGTTTTGCGTTGTCCGCTTTTAATTCCATAAACGTGGCTGCCTGGCTACTGTATTGTGCTATTTGCTCTTCAGTAAACTCAATACGTTGGCCTTGTGCCATAGTATAACCTTTAGTACCGTCAAACACCTCTTTCTGCAAGGGTGCACCACCCATCATAACCGCAATTGAAAATTTGTTGTCTTTTGTTGCTTTAGTCTCCATTTGCAATTGCATGCCCTGCATTTCAGCATTGGCACTAGTATAAAGGGTGTTTACTTGTTGAACTTTATCTTTACCGCCAATAGCTTTGAAATAGTTTTCCATCACTGTTTCTGCAGTCACAGAAGGGTCTATTTCAATATTGTAATTGGGTGCTTCTACTTCATTTCCATAAATATCAAAATAGCGAATGGGTATGTTTTTGCCATTATCTGTTTTGATGTTTTTTAACCCTTCAAGCACTTCAGAGCCCTTACCGGTAACAACAATTCGGGCATTGTCTGCCATAAAATATTTATTAGCAACACGTTTTACATCTTCTGCAGTAACTGCATTGATTTTCTTTAGGTAGTTTTCATAAAAATCACCGGGTAGATTTTGTGTTTCTATGTTCAGCGCATAATTTGCTATGGTTTCCGGGCGTTCCAGTGCCAGCACAAAATTACCTGTGTACTTGGCTTTGGCCAAAACAAGTTTATCACTATCTACCAGCTTTTCCCTGATATTGCGCATTTCGTTTAACATTTCAACCACAGCACTGTCTGTCACGGCATTTCTCACACTAGTTGAGGCATAAAAACGGGTCACATGTTTGTCAGCTCCGGTTGAAGAACGAGCTCCGTAAGTCCACCCTTTGTCTTCTCGCAAATTCATATTTAGGTAACTGTTGAAATCGCCTCCAAGAATACTGTTTGCAACCAACACTGCATGGTAGTCAGGGTCGCTCATTTTTAAATTCACTACGTTTTCAACAACCAATTCAGATTGTACTGCATTTGGCATATCGATAAAATTGATCTGAGTAAACTGTACGTTTTGCGGGTCAGAATAAGATACATTGGGCACTGTCTTTCTTTGCCATTCTGAAAAATGCAGGTTTGCCAAAGCCTCTACTTTTGACCTTTGAACATCACCTATTACCACCAGATATGCATTTTGGGGTGAAAAGAAATTTTCATAGTAGTTTTTCACATCCTGAAGTGTTACGTTTTGAACGGTTTCTTCAGTAGCAAACTCACCTTTGGGATGTTTTTGTCCGTAAAGCAACGCTCCAGATACTTGTCTGGCCACGGTTGAAACATCTTTCTTATTGTTTTTAAGTGCTTCCAGTAATTTATCTTTTTCCTTTTGGAATTCTTCCTGAGTCAGCAAGGGATTCTTAGCAGCATCTGCCATCAATTCAAAAATTCTTTCAAAGTATTTTGATAGAGAACTTGCATAAGCGCTTTGTGAGCCAAAATTAATCGAAGCTCCAAGAAAGTCAATCTCCTCATTAAATTCATCTTTTGGGATGGAAGTGGTCCCATTTCCCAACATAGCTGCAAGAAGGCTTTCTACTCCTGCTTTGTTTTCTGAAGCATATAAGGGATTATCAATAAGTAATTGAATTCTTACACGCGGCAGTTTGGTATTTCTAACCACCATGACCTTCATTCCGTTTTCAAGAGTAAAAGATTGTGGTGATTTTAAATTTATCGTAGGCGCCGGTCCTGCAACAGGGCGTTTTGATCGGTCTATTTGTGCACTTGTTATGCTTACAAAAAACAAACAAGTGATTAAGGAAACTAAATATATTTTCATTTTCATATTTTTTATTGTTTATTTTCAGGTAAGTATTCTAAACGAAGCCTTTGATTTGGGTTCAAATACTTTCGGGCGGCTTCTCTGATCTCTTCACGAGTTATGGATCTGTAAATATCAATCTCGTTATTGATAAGGTTAATATCTCCATAAAGCATTTGGTAAGTAGCAAGTGAACCTGCAATACCAGCTATGCTTGCATTGGCATTTACAAATCTGTTTTCAAACACGTTTTGCAGTTTTTGGAATTCTCTTTCAGAGATTAATTCGGTTTGAAGTTTTACAATTTCTTCATCAATTTCTTTGGTAAGATCATCCAAAGAAGTATTGTTTAAAGGCAATGCAAAGGTGAGGTACATACCATAATCTTGCTGGCTTACGTTGAAGGCGGCAACCTGTAAGGCCATTTTTTTGTCATCAACTAGCTTTTTATACAACCTGGAACTTTTCCCATCACTTAAAATGGTTGAGACCATATCCAAAACTCTCGCATCACGCGTGTTCATTGCCGGTGTTCTGTATGCATGAATAATTGCAGGAATTTGAATATTAGGGTCATATGCAACTGCATTGATTTGCTCTGTAATGGGCTCTTCCTTTATATTTACTCTTTCAACTTCAGCTCCTCTTGGAATGGAACCAAAATAATCCTGAATCATTTTTTTTATTTCAGGAAAGTCAATATCACCGGCAACGACCAAAGTGGCATTGTTGGGCACATAAAACTTTTCGTTAAATGCAAGGAATTCATCCAAGGTCGCTGCATCAAGATGCTCCATACTTCCGATGGGAGACCAACGGTATGGATGTTTTTTAAACATATTCTTCTTTACTTCATTAAAGATATTTCCATAAGGCTGGTTATCAACACGAAGGCGTTTTTCTTCTTTTACAACTTCGTTTTGAGTGTCAACACCCACCTGATTGATGATGGGATGAAGCATACGCTCGCTTTCCATCCACAAGCCTAACTCAACGGCATTTGATGGAAAAATCTCATAGTAATAGGTACGGTCATCGCTGGTGTTGGCATTGTTGGTCCCGCCGCTGGCAGAAACAATTTTAAACCATTCTCCCCTTTCAATGTTTTCTGTACCTTCAAACAAAAGGTGTTCAAAAAAGTGGGCAAACCCGGTTCTTTCTGGGTTTTCATCTTTAGCACCCACTTGGTACATCACTGCGGTAATCGCAACGGGGGCTGTATTGTCTTGGTGAAGGATAACGTGAAGCCCGTTATCTAAAGTGTACTCTTCAAAAGCTACTTCTTGAGCCTGACTGCCGAGAAAAGCAAAAAGGAGAAGCGCTATGGTAAAAAGTGTTTTTCTCATAATGTTTTTAGTTTTAATAATCCTTAATTTATTATTAGTAGAAAAAAAGCCTGTTTTGTTACAGTCTTCGGGTCACAAATTTAATAATTCATAAGAACAGTTTGCAAGATTCCAGATAAAAATTAACAATGCATTAGCTTAAATTTTTTAAATTTATAGCGATATTGAAACTTATCCAACTAAAAAAAACTACTATGTCAACTCACAATGTAAAATATGGATTGTTAATCACCGCGCTATTAATAGCTTACTTTTTTATTCTAAAATTACTAGGGCTTCACACCTATACAGTGTTAAGTGCATTTAATGGTGTTATTTATGGTTTTGGTATTTACTTGGCCATCACTACCTATAAAAAATCACATAGTGATTATAAATATGAAGATGGGTTTCAAGCGGGTTTGCTTAGTGGTTTTATTGCTACTGTCCTTTTCACCATTGTGATGGCCATTTATATGTTTCATTTGAATCCTGAATTTGCTGACACTATATTGGGGAGATGGGAGCGAAATTATGACAATGGGCCCTATTTACTTGTCATTTCAGTTCTATTAATGGGTCTTGCCACTTCTTTTGTACTTACCCTTGCCTTCATGCAGTTACTAAAGGATTCCTGGAACACCAACCAAAAAAAACCCAATTAAAAAAGTGTATAAATAGGATTTGTATATTCACATTTTAGGTGTATATTTGCGCCCGCGTTAGAATAAACTAACGTTTCACAAAGTTCAAATAAATAAAACACACGCTATGTACGCAATTGTAGAGATAGCAGGGCAGCAATTTAAAGTTGCGAAAGACCAAAAAGTGTTTGTACACCGCTTATCTGAAGAAGAAGGATCATCTGTTTCTTTTGACAAAGTACTTCTTTTAGGAGATGGTGACAACATCACTTTAGGCGCCCCGGCTATAGAAGGAGCTCAGGTAGGAGCAAAAATCACCAGACACTTGAAAGGTGATAAAGTAATTGTTTTCAAAAAGAAAAGACGTAAAGGGTACCAAAAGAAAAATGGTCACCGTCAATCTTTATCTGAAATCGTAATTGAAAGCATTGTTGCTTCAGGCGCTAAAAAAGCTGCCAAGAAAGAAGAAAAAGCAACTGCTCCAAAAGCAGAGAAAAAAGCTCCGGCTAAAAAGGCAGAGAAAGCAACTCCTAAAACGGAAAAAGCAACACCTAAAAAAGAAGTTGAAGTTAGCGATAACTTAGTATCAAGAGCTCAAAACCGCGCAGAGGAAAGCAATATTGAGATCAACCTTGAGAAACTTTTTAACAGTATTGGTACTGCTTTGAAGGCTGATGCAGATGATTTAAAACAAATCAACGGAATCGGACCTGCTTATGAAGAAAAGCTAAATGATATCGGTATTTACACATACCAGCAAATTAGTAAACTGAAAGCTGAAGACAGAGAACAGCTTTCTGCTTTAGATGGAATTACCCGCGAAAAAATTGAATCTGAAGAATGGGTAAAACAAGCTAAAGAATTACTAAAGAATAAATAAAATTATTAATTAGAAAATACGATAAGCCATGGCACATAAAAAAGGTGTAGGTAGTTCCAAAAACGGTAGAGAGTCAGAATCAAAACGCTTAGGTGTTAAGATTTTTGGTGGACAAGCTGCCATTGCAGGAAATATCATTGTAAGACAAAGAGGCTATACACACAATCCAGGTGAGAATGTGTATGCCGGAAAAGACCACACCCTTCACGCTCAAGTGGATGGATTAGTTAAATTCACAAAAAAGAAAGACAATAAATCATACGTTTCAATTGAACCGTTTGAGGCATAAAGGTTTATTCTTTCAAGCAAAATAAAAACCCTTTTCGAAATCGAAAAGGGTTTTTTAATTTTAATATATTAAGTGATCTTATTAATACCTGTAATACTCAGGCTTAAAGGGACCTTCAACTGTAACACCAATATATTCTGCCTGATCCTCTCTCAGTGTCTCCAACTCAACACCTATGCGCTCCAAATGTAGTCTTGCAACTTTTTCATCAAGGTGCTTCGGTAGAACATACACCTTGTTTTCATACTGATCAGTGTTTTTCCACAATTCTATTTGAGCAAGTGTCTGGTTGGTGAATGAGTTACTCATCACAAAACTCGGGTGGCCGGTGGCACATCCAAGATTTACCAAACGACCCTCGGCAAGCACAACGATGTCTTTTCCTTCAATGGTATATTTGTCAACCTGTGGTTTAATTTCATCTTTGGTATTTCCGTAGTTTTTGTTCAACCAGGCCATATCAATTTCGTTATCAAAATGCCCGATGTTACAAACAATGGCTTTATCACGCATCGCTCTAAAGTGGCGTTCCTCAATAATATCTTTATTTCCGGTTGCAGTACAAACGATGTCTGCGTTGCCAATAACGGTTTCCAGTTTCTTTACTTCAAACCCGTCCATAGCTGCTTGCAGTGCACAGATAGGATCAATTTCAGTAACCGTTACAATTGAACCTGCACCTTTAAAGGAAGCTGCAGTTCCTTTACCCACATCACCATAACCACAAACCACAACACGTTTTCCGGCTAGCATAGTGTCTGTCGCGCGGCGCACGGCATCAACGGCACTCTCCCTGCATCCATATTTGTTGTCAAACTTGGATTTGGTCACGCTGTCATTTACATTAATGGCCGGCATGGGCAATGTTCCGTTTTTCATACGTTCATACAAACGGTGTACTCCTGTAGTCGTTTCTTCAGATAAACCTTTTATTCCGGCAGCAAGTTCAGGGTATTGATCCAAAACCATATTGGTTAAATCACCACCATCATCAAGAATCATGTTTAACGGTTTGCGGTCTTCGCCGAAAAACAACGTTTGTTCAATACACCAGTTGAATTCTTCCTCATTCATCCCTTTCCAGGCATACACCGGGATTCCGGCAGCAGCAATTGCAGCAGCAGCCTGATCTTGTGTGGAAAAAATGTTGCAAGAACTCCAGGTTACCTCTGCCCCAAGTGCTGTAAGTGTTTCAATCAGAACAGCAGTTTGGATGGTCATGTGCAAACAGCCGGCAATGCGCGCTCCTTTTAAAGGTTGCTCATTTTTATATTCTTCCCTAAGAGACATTAAGCCGGGCATTTCTGCTTCAGCAAGTTCAATTTCTTTTCTTCCCCAGCCGGCCAGGGAAATATCTTTAACTTTATAGGCCGTATAAGGCACTGTTTTCGTACTCATAATGTTATATTTGTATTTAGCAATTTTTAGGAACACAAAAATACGTAATATCTCATAAATTTCATGCCTCTTTACAAAAC
Organism: Flavobacteriaceae bacterium; assembly: GCA_040903465.1. Lineage (GTDB taxonomy): Bacteria > Bacteroidota > Bacteroidia > Flavobacteriales > Flavobacteriaceae > Planktosalinus. Next base: position 722 of record JBBDVI010000135.1, on the reverse strand, counting down.
AATAACAGTTAACCCAACTACAAAAGTCTTTATCTGGAAAATTGAGGAATCTTTTGAAGCCCTTAAGAATGGAATTGCTTTAACTGAACTCAGCAAATTCAGGATTTCAAATATGCTTTCAGACATCCACCGGCGTGGCTTCCTGAGTGTGCGGCATTTACTGGCCGAAGCAGGATATACAGACAGCGATTTGATTTATAACGAAGACGGCAAACCCGATTTGAAAGACGGCACCTGTATTTCCATCACGCATTCACACGAATTTTCAGGCATCATCATCAGTAAAAATGAAGTGGGGATTGATATCGAAAAACAACGGGATAAAATTCTGCGCATTGCAAATAAGTTTACACCTTTAAAAGAATACAGAACGCTCGCAAACGACTCTGCAGTGATTCAAAAACTCACCATCGTTTGGTGTGCAAAGGAAGCACTCTATAAACTCTATGCCGAAAGGGGCGTGAGTTTTTTGCATCACATTGATGTTAAGGATTTCCAGTTTGAAGACTTGCAAACCAAAGCTGATATTATCTTTAACGGAAAAATAAACACCTATCAGGTCCACTTTTTTGAATTTGAAAATTTTACGTGTGCTTATGCCATTTGTTAAAAAATAATAGTTTGACATTACTCACCCAAATAGAAAAGGCATATGAGAACAACCAAAAATTACTGGCTGTTTTAATTGATCCCGAAAAGTTCAACGATGGAAACGCAGCATT
>JBBDVI010000134.1:0-25074 GCA_040903465.1 Flavobacteriaceae bacterium | reverse complement strand
GGCGTCTTCTTTGTCGTTAAAGATCAGCAGAAAAGGAAGCTCTGTCTTTTTGAACACTTCTGCCATCACTAGCGATGATGCGGCACCAACAAGTCCTGTGATATGAATATTTTTTTCAGACCGGGCAATAGATTCCCCCAGTTTCCGGGTTTGCGGAGACTGTGCAAAAAGCGAATCGATAATGGCTTTGCTCATGGGCGGCAAAGATAGTATGAGTTGTAGAATCCTGCAACACCTTCAATTGCAAATCGAAGCTATGAAGTTGAATAAATGAATTGCTTAATATTTATATTCAATGCAATGAATTGCAATAAGAAACAACCGTGGTTCAAGTTAAACCTTAAACCGCGGTTGCTTTTACAATATAATTCTATTCTCTATACTTTCCAGCTAATCGGTCTAAAATTAATACAATTACAAAGGATACAATCAACATAATTATTAAACTTTTCAAATTATTTAAATCCTCATTTAAAAAGTAAGCTGTAAAAGAGACGATTAGCGGTATCATAAAAAATCGTCGAAAAATTTTCATAATTATTTTTGATTATGGATTTGCAAACATACCCAATTTATTTCTTCCGAAGAAAAGGCAACGTCCTCCAATTCCTTATCGCGTGCACTGAACTGCTAAAAACCAAAATCAACCCCACAGCAATTGCTGTATATACAATACTGTCGTGCTTGTCCCAGTTGGCAATGGCAATCGCCACCAATGCCCAGGCTCCCACCAAGGCAAACTCCCGCATATTGCGGCTCCAGGTGACTAACAGGTTCAGTATCCCGGCCACAACAATCATCGTGATGGTCCAAAAAACAGAACTCAGATCAAAACCGTCCCAGCCTATCTGGGTTAGATAAGCAGCCATATTAGCAATCAAAGCAACAGAAATCCACCCGATGTAAATACAAAACGGCCACCAGAGAAAAAGGATGGTTTTGAAAGGCGCATCCCATCGTTCCATATTGGTGCGGAGAACAATCTTTACAAGAGAGAATAATAAAACAAGCATTATGAGCACCGCTACACCTAGATATTCGTATAACCAGGCAAAAAGCCACATCGAATTTGCGATACACGAAACCACAAACCACCAGCCCACTTGTTTTGCAAGATCATTATCTTTCGCTTTGCTGAACAAACCCAGCCCCTGATAGATTACAAACCCCAAAAGCAGCAAATAGATGATTCCCCAAATAGAAAAAGCATAGCCGGCCGGGGTAAAAAGATTTTCAAAATCCCGTGAAACGGTCGCATTGCTGTTGTTGTTAATGAGACCGGTGTTTGACAAATAATTAATAAAAATCATGGAAACAAAAGCAATCCCGTTGAAAATTTGAAGTGTTTTTTTCATTCTGAATAAACTTGTATTTAAAGGTAAAGGAAGTTTTTAAAAAAGCAATTTTAATTTTCTCAAAATCTTACTGAAATAGTATCTTTGTATAAAATATAAATAAAATGTCATTAGAAGATTTATTCAGCGGCGGAAGCCATAAAAGAAAATTAGGTCACTTTTCAGCTTTGGTAAATGTTGCTTTGGTTGATGGTCCCATGACTCCGGAGGAAGAACTTTTATTGCTTCGTTTTGCCAGAAAGCTGGACATCAATGAACTGGAGTATAACGAAATCTTAAAAAACCCAAAAAAATACCCTGTTTTTCCTACCAATTCGCAGGAAATAAGATTAAAACAACTGCATGACATCTTCAGAATTATCTTCGCAGATAAGGATATTGATGAGGAAGAAGCCGATTTTTTAAACCGCTATGCCATTATCCTTGGTTTCAGTGAAGCTGACGCGAAAAAAATCATTGACCGCTCTATCCAGATATTTAGCGGCGGGCTCGATTTTTACGATTACGAATACCTGCTAAACAAGAAATAAAAATACGTTATAAACCCTGAAAGAAATTTCGGGGTTTTTTATTGGGCATTTGTCATAAATTCTTCGGCTTTTTCCACCATGTTCTTGCTTCCGCAGAAAAAGGGCACACGCTCGTGCAATTCTGTGGGCTGGATTTCCATAATGCGGTTAAAGCCGTCACTGGCTTTTCCTCCGGCTTGTTCAACAATGAACGCCATAGGGTTGCATTCATAGAGCAACCGCAATTTTCCTTTTGAAGCCTTTGAGCTTTTCGGGTAAAAATAAATTCCTCCTTTTAAAATATTCCGGTGAATGTCTGAAACCAGCGAGCCGATGTATCTGGAAGTATAAGGCCTGTCATCTTCTTCCATCTGGCAGTATTTTATATAATCCTTGACGCCTTGCGGAAAATGAATATAATTGCCTTCATTAACTGAATAAATGCGCCCGTCCTGTGGGACACACATATTAGGATGTGATAAATAATAAGTGCCAATGGCGGGGTTCAAGGTGAAACCGTTTACCCCGTGACCTGTTGTGTAGACGATCATTGTTGAAGTTCCATAAATAATATAGCCCGCAGCTACCTGATTTACGCCTGGCTGTAAAAAGTCTTCCAGGGTAACCGGTGTTCCGGCGGGGGTGATTCTTCTATAAATGGAAAAAATGGTTCCGACAGAAACATTTACATCGATGTTTGAAGAGCCGTCCAGGGGGTCAATCAAGACCACGTATTTGTTCTGGTTGTTTTTTTCACGACCTGAAATGGTGATAAAACCATCGTTTTCTTCAGAGGCTATTCCACATACAATCTCACGGTTTGTCAAGGTTTTAATAAAGGCTTCGTTAGCAAAAACATCCAGCTTTTGTTGTTCCTCTCCCTGAATGTTTTTGTCACCAAAGGCACCTAAAATATCAACCAAACCCGCTTTGTTTACCTCGTGGTTTACTACCTTTGCAGCCAGCCTGATGGAGTTAATCAATCTGGAAAGTTCGCCGGATGAATAAGCAAAATCCTTTTGGTTTTCAATGATAAATTCGCCTAAAGTTTTGTTGTGGTCAGCCATTTTTGGAAAAGATGTGTTTGTGTTTACAAAAGTACATGAATTTTTCCCATTCTTAATTATACTAAGGGAGAATGAAAAAATATCGATATTTTTGTGAAGAATGAAGTGTAATTTGGGAATCAATTTCTGCGAGATATGAATTATAAAATTAGGGAAAGTAAAAAAGAAGACATGCCTCAGGTTTTGGAACTTATTAAAGAGCTGGCCACCTTTGAGCGCGAACCCGAAGCGGTGGTGGTCACCGTTGAGGAGCTTCAAAAAGAAGGCTTTGGTGAAAACCCGCTGTTCAAATGTTTTGTTGCTGAGGTCGAACACAAAATCGTGGGCATGGCCCTGGTTTATTTTCGGTTTTCAACATGGAAAGGCCGCACCATTCATCTGGAAGACCTCATTGTAAACAACAAAATGCGAGGCACCGGCATAGGCAGCGCCCTTTATCAGGAAGTGCTGAAATATGCAAAAGCCCAAGGTGTTAAAAGGGTGGAATGGGTCGTACTCGACTGGAACGAGGGCGCCATAAAATTCTATGAACGCAGCGGCGCCAAGATTTTAAAAGACTGGCGCACCGTGCATATGGACGAACAAGGAATTACAAATTTTATAGATTTTAATTAATGCGTGTATTTAAATTTGGCGGGGCATCGGTAAAAGACGCCGCAAGTATCAAAAATGTAAAAACTGTTCTGGAAACCACCGGATTTGAAAATCTCGTGGTAGTCGTTTCGGCTATGGGAAAAATGACCAATGCCCTTGAGGCGGTGGTTGCACATTACCTCAAAAAATCACCCGAACTGCAAGCCTCATTGGGTGAGGTTTATGACTACCATAATAACATTCTTGAAGATTTGTTTCCTGAAAAGTCACATCAGGTGTATAAGGATGTCAAAACTCTTTTTGAAGAATTAAAACAATTTCTGGAAAGCAATAAATCAACAAATCACGCTTATGTATATGACCAGGTGGTTTGTTATGGCGAGCTTATTTCCACTAAAATAATCACCCATTTTCTCAATAAAAACAACATTCCCAATACCTGGCTGGACAGCCGGGAATGTATCAAAACAGACAGCAATTACCGCGATGCCGGTGTGGACTGGGAATTAACACAAAACCGGATTAAAGAGAAAGTGTCTCCCGGTGAGTTAACGGTTACACAAGGATTCCTGGGTTCCAATGAAAACAACTTTACGACCACCCTGGGCCGTGAAGGGAGTGATTATACAGCAGCTATTTTTGCTTACTGCCTTGGCGGCGAAAGTGTCACCATCTGGAAAGATGTGCCAGGAGTGTTGAATGCCGATCCAAGAGTATTCAAGGAAACGCGCTTATTACAGCAGATTTCCTACCGCGAGGCGATTGAAATGGCTTTTTACGGGGCGTCTGTAATACACCCCAAAACACTACAACCGCTACAGCGAAAAGAAATCCCTTTGTATGTGAAATCCTTTTTAAATCCACTGCAGGAAGGGACATCAGTGGCAAAAGGAAAAGACCTTGAACCGGCAGTGTCGTGTTATATCGTTAAAAAGGAGCAGGTACTCATTTCTTTGTCGTCCCTTGATTTCTCATTTATGATGGAAGACCATATTGGTGACGTGTTTAAACTCTTGCATGAGTATAAAATGAAAGTCAATCTCATTCAGAACTCTGCCATCAGCTTTTCTGTTTGTGTGGATAACAAGTTCAACAAACTCGATGAATTGTTGACAAAATTAAAGCCCAAATTCAAGCTTCGTTATAATGAAAATGTAACGCTTTATACCATCAGGCATTTCAATGATAAAGAAGTCGATCGCCTTGAAAAACAGTTTGAAGTATTTGTAAAACAGCAAAGCAGGGAGACGGTTCAGCTTGTGGTGCGTTGATTTTCAGGTATATTTTGAGTTAATTTTAATTGCTATATTTACGCAGACCAATATTCCGTTAACAAAAGACTCATGCCGTTAGTTACCCCAAAAGAATTCGCAAAGGCTATCAATGCAGACAAATTAGGGTTTGTGGGTACATTTATGGGATGGTCCATGATGAAGGTGTTGCGCATTTCAGCCTGCAACCGCATCTATGACAAACACAAACACCTGGAAGGCCTGGATTTCATCAATGCACTGCTGGAAGAATTTGAAGTCAAGTTTGAAATCCCTGAAGAGGATTTAAGGCGCATCCCAAAAAACGGACCTTTTATCACCATTTCAAATCACCCGTTGGGAGGCATTGACGGCATTTTACTGCTTAAAATCCTTTCAGAACAAAGGGAAGATTATAAAATCATCGCCAATTTTTTATTGCATCGCATCGAACCGCTCAAGCCGTATGTGATGCCGGTCAATCCTTTTGAAAACAAAAAGGAAATAAAATCCAGCGTCACCAGTTTTAAAACCGCTTTAAAACACCTTCAGGAAGGGCATCCGCTTGGTATTTTCCCGGCCGGTGAGGTTTCTACTTTTAAAGAAGACAAACGCATTACAGACAGGCCCTGGGAAGAAGCCGCCATGAAGCTTATCAAAAGAGCCGAAGTACCGGTAGTGCCCATTTATTTCCACGCAAAAAACAGTTTGTTGTTTTATAAACTGGCAAAACTGAGCCCCACATTCCGCACCGCAAAATTACCTTCAGAACTGCTCACACAAAGTGAGCGCACCATCAAGATCAGAATTGGGAACGCCATCTCTGTAAACGATCAAAAGGAACAGGAAAGCCTCGAAGATTTTACTGCTTTTTTGAGAAAGAAAACCTATATGCTTGCCAATACTTTTGAAAAGAAAAAATTACTCGATAACCTTCCCAAAAAACTAAAACTGCCAAAGCCACCCAAAATGATTGTGACCCCCATTGCAGTTGATGTTTTGGAAAAGGAAATCAAAAACCTTCACGATCTGGACAAACGCCTGCTGGTTAGTAAAAACTATGAAGTCTATCTGGCCAATGCAGAATTAGTCCCCAATATTCTTCAGGAAATTGGCCGCTTGCGCGAAATCACTTTCAGGGAAGTGGGCGAGGGGACTAACAAAGATATTGACCTTGACGCGTTTGACACCTACTATCACCATATGTTTCTGTGGGACAGCGAAGCCAAAAAAATCGCAGGTGCTTACCGAATGGGGCTAGGTTCAAAAATATTTAAAATGTATGGTATAGATGGTTTTTACCTGCAGGACCTCTTTCGGTTTGAACCGGAATTGTACAAAATGATGAGCCAGTCCATAGAAATGGGCCGCGCTTTTATCATCAAAGAATACCAGTTAAAACCAATGCCATTGTTTTTGCTGTGGAAGGGAATCGTGCATACAACGCTGAGGTTTCCGGAACACAAATACCTCATTGGCGGAGTAACCATAAGCGATCGCTTTTCTGAATTCTCAAAATCACTGATGATTGAATTCATGAAATCAAACTATTATGACCCGTATGTCGCCCAGTTCATCCACCCGAAAAAGGAATACAAGGTAAAACTAAAGGATGCCGACAAAGATTTTGTTTTTGACGAAAGCGAAGCTGATCTAAACAAATTTGACAAGATTATCGACGAACTCGAGCCCGGCGAATTGCGTTTACCGGTCCTCATAAAAAAATACATCAAGCAAAACGCCAAAGTGGTAGCCTTCAACGTGGACCCTCTGTTCAACAATGCGGTGGACGGCCTGATGTACATTCGCATTGCCGATTTGCCTGAAAGTACCGTAAAACCGGTTATGGAAGAATTTCAGGCAGAACTTGAGCGCAAGTTTTCCACAAAAACCGATGAGGCTGAAGACTAATTGCTCCGTTTAACAACAACCGGATTCGGGAGCACAACAAGCTTCTTCTTCAGCAACGATAGTTTCAGGAATGCCACATGCTTCCTTAGCCTTGCAATCTGTTTTTTCCACTGCGAGTTTGACTATTAATTGATTGCCTGAAATTTCAATTTCACTGACAAACAACTGTGCCGTGTGAAATGTGCTGTTGCCGTATTCAAACTTGATTTCGGCATCTAGGTCAAAGGGTTTGGCCCTGCCCACTTTTTTCAAAATGGAAAGCGCTTTGTAAGTTGACATATAAGAGGTTTTCTCTTTTTCAAGCGGACTTTCCCACAGTTGGATGATTGTTTCGTTCCAGGCATCGGTTCCTGCGCCGCAATTGACACTTTCTATGGCGATGTGTTTTACTTCTGTGATGTGGTAATTTGCCCCGACCAATTTTCCCGGGGTGTATTCAAATAACAAGCTTTTATCCTGATTTGAACTGAGCAGCTCTAAAAATTCAGATGTTTTCATGAGGTTTTATTTATATATCGCAATATTACGATAAATAGTTGAAATAAAAAAGCCAAATAGATTTAAAATTTGGCTTTTTTGTATTTTAGAACCAGGGCTTTTTATTCACCTGATAGGTTTGGTAAAACTCTTCGTCGGTTTTGGTGAGGTAGATAATTCCCTCAATAAGTCCGATAATCCACGCTGCAGATGCTGCAACCCCGCAAGTGATAACTCCCAAAACAAGGGTAACAACCAAAAGTATGATTCCTTCTTTGTTATATCCCAGGATGAATTTGTGAATACCAAAACCACCCAATACAATGGCAAGGATACCGGCTAAAAGCTTTTTGTTTTCTTTATTTTGACCCATTGACTCGTTCCAGCCTTCTTTGAATTCGTTAGCAGTAGATTTCGCTCCCTCATTAAAATTCTCAGCGTTTTTATTTTCTTCCATAATCTTATTAATAATTGGTTGGTTAGTTAATTGATTAATAATTAAATGTAATAAAATTTATATAAAAGCAAGGCTGAAAACAATAAAAATAACTGTGGTGTTATAAAAATGCACTATCGTTTGGTTCCCAAAGCTCCAGTTTATTTCCTTCAGGGTCAAGAATCCACCCAAATTTTCCGTAACTGAATTCTTCAACTTCGCCTACAACAGTAACTCCCTCTTCTTTTAATTGATTGAGAAGTTTGTGTAAATCTTTCACTCTCAAATTCATCATATAGGGTTTTTCGCTTGGCGCGAAATATTTTGTATCCTCCTTAAACGGACTCCATTGCGTGGAGCAGTCGTTACCTTCCTTGTCTTTCCACCAGAAGGTCCAGCCATACTGATCGGTGTTCATACCCAAATGTTCTTTATACCAGGCTTTGATTGCATCAGGGTCTTTGGTTTTAAAGAAGAATCCGCCCAAACCGGAAACCCCATACTCTTGAGCAGGAAGTAATTTTTTTTCGTCTTCATGAAAACCATACAATTGCTTGATTTTATCTACAATCACCCGGGAAAGTTTCTCCTTGCTTTCAACGGTCCAACCGGCGATATGCGGACTTAACAGCACATTGTCGAGTTTGATTAATTCCTGTAAAACTTCGGGAAGGTCATTTCCAGTGAAAAGAGATTCAAACGAACCCTTTTCATATTCCAGCACATCCAGACCTGCACCCAAAATTTTAGCCGATTTTAAGGCTTTAACCAAATCGGCTGTGACAACACATTTCCCGCGAGCGGTGTTTAGCAACCAGAAGGGTTTTTTGAATTTGGAAATAAAAGATGCATTGACCATTTTGTCGGTTGCTTCCGTCCAGGGAATGTGTAAACTCAACACATCGGTTTTTTCCTGAAGCTCTTCAAGTGTTACTTGCTTTGCATTCTGGTCGCCCACATTTTCTTTGATGTCATAACACAGAACCTCTACTTCAAAACCACGAAGGTTTCTGGCAAAAGCTTTGCCCATATTCCCATAACCAATGATGCCCACGGTTTTTCCATCGAGTTCTGTGCCGCGATTGGCCTCACGGTTCCAAAGGCCTTGTTTTACCTCACCGTCAGCTTGTTTGAGGTTGTTAAACAGTGAAAGCAACATGCCTAGTGCGTGTTCGCCAACGGCATTCCGGTTGCCTTCGGGAGCTGCAATGAGGGTGATGTTTTTGCTTTCGGCATAATCTGTATCAATACTTTCAAGTCCGGCTCCCACCCGGGCGATAAATTTTAAGTTTTTAGCTGCATCCAGAAAGGTTTTGTCAATGTCAAACCTGCTGCGGATGACAATACCTTCATAGTTGTTTATTTTCGCTTTAATTTCTTCTTTTGAGGAAGTATAATCTTCATCGTTTTGAAAACCAAGTTGTGCCAGCTGTTCAAGAAGTAAAGGGTGGTTTTTATCTAAGTGAAGGATTTTCATTGCGTTTTTTATTTTGTTATTTGCCAATGTAATGTGGTTTGTTTTGTTTCAAATTCCACCGCATCCAAATGTCCCATTTTTTGTTTATCATTTGTGATTAAATGCAAATGCATATAGGTGTCGTGGTGTGTAAAGACTGTCTGGTGTTTTCTGGAGAAAAATCCGATAATTTCAACTTCTTCATTTTTTAGCGGAAAATAAGTCAGGCCTTTATGGGCTTCTTCTGGCGAACTAACTTTAGAACCTTCCGGAAGGTTTACGATGTGAATTTTAGCAGCGTTTATTTTCCCTGACAGTTTAAAAACAAAAGGGTTATTATGATTTTTAAACTTTTCATCAAGATATGTTTCTAAAGTCTCAAGGTTTGTGATCATATCTGGCAAAATTTCCTCGTTCCATTCCGCAACAGTAGCGTAAACAAAAAAAGGTGCTTTTACATCAAATGTCTTTTCCACGATCATGGTGCTGTCGGTTTCAACTTTTGAAACATAGGATTCGCCATCAATTATCAATAATTCTCCTTTAAGATACGCAACAGGTCCAATGCCATACAAGTTATTTTTTGGCTGAATTGTATCCAAAAAAATGGTGCCTTCAAGTTCTCCCTGAAGCATAACATTTTTCATTGCACCCGAAACCTGAACATTCGTATTGTTTTTTATAGTAATTGGTTCTTTAGTCTCGCTTTTGCAGCCGGTAAAAACTAATGCAAGGGTTACACTAATAAATAATATGAAACACTTACTATATTTACTTCTCATAGAAATTTGAATTTTTTGTACCTTATATCCTTATTGGGAAAAGGCTTCTGTAACTCCAGATACTGAAGTACACCTTTGCAATACTTAATTTTGCTTAAAATTAGATAAAAATGACGATAAAACAATTTAAAGACGAGCCTTTGGCTCATTATTCATATGCCATAGTAAGTGAAGGAGAAATGGCAATAATAGATCCTAGCAGAAATCCCTTACAGTATTATGCCTATGCCGAAGCACAAAATGCCAGAATAGTGGCAGTTTTTGAAACCCATCCGCACGCAGATTTTGTAAGCGGACATTTGCAAATCCATCATGAAACAGGAGCTACTATTTATGTGAGCAAACTGGTGGGTGTTGACTATCCGCACACACCATTTGATGAAGGTGATGAGGTGAAAATTGGCAATATATCTATCCGACCGTTGCACACACCCGGGCATTCACCCGATAGTTTGACGTTTGTGGCAGAAGAAAACGGTCAGATTTCACTTTTTACGGGTGATACCCTGTTTATTGGAAATGTGGGAAGACCGGATCTTCGTGAAAAAGCAGGAAATATGAAAGCCAAACGCATGGAACTCGCCAAGGCAATGTATCACACTATGCAAACCAAATTCAATGATTTGCCTGACGGGGCTTTGGTTTATCCTGCACATGGAGCAGGCTCTTTGTGTGGTAAAAATATGAGTGATGCCGCTTCAAGCACATTGGGCAATGAACGCATAGGAAACTGGGCTTTTCAAACCCAAACTGAAGACGAATTTGTCCAAGAAATTTTAAAAGATCAGCCGTTTATTCCTTCTTATTTTGGTTTTAATGTGGACGTAAACCGTAAAGGAGCTGTCAATGTTCAGCAATCAAAATATAAGGCGCCTTTGAAGCTGCAAGTCAATTCAATTGATGATAATACTCTGGTAGTGGATGTACGTGATGGCGATCAGTATAAAAAAGGGCATTTGCCAAACAGCATTAACATAATGGCGCGTTCAGATAGTGATAAATATGAAACCTGGCTGGGGGCCATTATCAAGCCTGAAGAGCCTTTTTGTATTGTAGTTGCATCAGTTAAGGATATAGAAACAATTCTGGAACGCACGGCAAAAATTGGTTATGAAAAACAACTTAAAGGCATATTTACACTGGCCGAAAATTTGAAAGTCCATTCCGATGAATTTGACCTTACAGATTTCAAAAAACATCCTGAAAATTACACTATTGTGGATATCAGGAATAACAGCGAAGTTGCCGAAGGTAAGCTGTTTGATAAAGCAGTAACCATTCCTTTAAATGAGTTGAGAGAACGGGCAGATGAAATCCCAAAAGACAAACCGGTGGTAGTACATTGTGCCGGGGGGTATCGTTCTACTGCAGGAAGCAGCATTTTGGAAAATCACATCAAAGATGTAAAAGTATTTGACCTGAGTGAGGCAATCAAAGATTTTTCCTAAGGGAATTGAGCAATTAAATCTTGGGTTATCCGCAGAGGTTTACCGGTAGTTTTATCAAGCAGGCACCAAAGTGTTTTGGCTTTAGCTAAAAGTTTGTTGTCTGCTTTTCTTATGATTTCCGTATGGCGTTCACTCGTCACACCGCTGTATTTTTCCACCCGGGTTTTTAAAATCAAAACATCTTTTTCAAAAGCCGGTGCTTTGTATTCAATAAAATGATTGACCACCACCCAGGCAAGCTTTTCGCGTAAAGCGGAATCAGTACTTTCATTCCAGTGCTGTTCTGCGACATCCTGAACCCACTGCAGGTAGACTACGTTATTCACGTGTTTCAGGGTATCGATAGCCGATGCCGGAACGGTTATTTCTGATTGAAAGTGATTCAAAATACTGAATTAAAAAAAGGTTTAGTCTAAAAACCAAGAATCAATTTGGAAATATAAAAGAACAAAAAGATTCCAAAAATATCATTGCTTGTGGTTATAAAAGGACCTGTTGCAATTGCGGGATCGATGCCCCTTTTGTCAAGGATGATGGGAACAAATGTACCTACAAGGGCTGCCACAATGATGACAAGAAGCATGGACAGCGCAATTGCCAAACTGGTCAACTGATCTTGCCCCACAATATAACCAAAAAGAAAAACGAGTGCTGCAAGTGCAATCCCGTTCAAAAGGCTTAAACTCACTTCTTTTAACAAACGTTTAAACAGGCTCCCCCTGATGTTGTCATTGGCAAGTCCCTGAACGATAATCGCGCTTGACTGTACACCCACATTTCCTGCCATCGCTGCAATAAGAGGGGTGAAGAAAAATAAAATTGGGAAGGTCTCCAATGCCTCATCAAATCCCTGCATGATATACACACTGCCCAGACCACCAAAAAGCCCTAACACGAGCCAGGGCAGGCGTGCACGGGATAGTTGCCAGATGCTGTCATCTGCTTCAACATCCTGTGAGATACCTGCCGCAAGTTGGTAATCTTTTTCAGCTTCTTCTTTGATGAAATCAACCATATCATCAATGGTGATGCGACCCACAAGGCGGCCAATATCATCGACAACAGGAATGGCTTCCAAGTCATATTTTTGCATGATCCTGGCCACTTCTTCCCCTTCGGTATGCACATTGACAAAATCAACTCTGGGGATGTAAATTTCTTTTATTTTGGTTTTCGTGTCAACGGTAAGCAGGTCCTTAAGCGAAAGCCTTCCAATTAATTTGTCTTTAGCATCCACCACATAGATGGAGTGCACACGCGTTACATTTTCTGCCTGACGCCGCATTTCCCTGACACAGCCGCCCACAGTCCAGGTTTCCCTGACTTTTACCAACTCTTTTGCCATCAAACCCCCGGCAGAATCTTCATCATATCTGAGAAGTTCTTTAATGTCTGCAGCGTGTTCCTGGTCTTCAATGTTGGAGATAACCTCTTCCTGGCGTTCTTCAGAAAGTTCCGCGATGATATCTGCGGCATCATCAGTGTCCATTTCTTCCAGTTCGTCTGCAATCTCTTTGGAGGAAAGGTTGTTCAATATTTTCTCACGGTCGTCTTCATCGAGTTCCATAAGCACTTCTGACGTTTTTTCACTGTCGAGAAGTTTGATAATATAGGTCGCTTCGTCGAGGTTTAACTCGTCGAGTATTTCGGCGATATCTGCGTGGTGAAGGTCTTCAAGATGCAATAATAGTTCCTTATCGTTTTGCTCTTCGACAAGGATTTCTATTTTTTCGATTAGTTCGGGACTAATTTGAAACTGCATCGTCTTCTATCTTTTGGGTTAACTCAATAAAGGCTTCAAAGCCTAATTGCTCAGGCCGTTTGTCAAAGATAGTATCTTCTTTTAAATTTTCGCTTAAAGCGAAAGATTTTAAGCTGTTTCTCATTGTTTTTCGGCGTTGGCCGAAAGCGGTCTTCACCACATTGAAAAATAATTTTTCATTGCAAGGCAATGTAAAGTTTTCCTTTCTGATGAGTCGCAACACACCACTGTCAACTTTTGGAGGCGGGTTAAAAACCGAAGGCGGAACGGTAAACAAATATTCTGCGCTGTAAAACGCCTGAACTAGCACCGAAAGAATACCATAAGCCTTGCTGCCGGGTTTTTCACAAATGCGTTGTGCAACTTCTTTTTGAAACATTCCTGTAAATTCAGGAATTTGCTTACGCCATTCCAGCATTTTAAAAACAATTTGTGTGGAGATGTTGTATGGAAAATTTCCCGTAATGGCAAAGGGTTCGCTGCCAAAATAATCAGAAAGGTCTATTTTTAAAAAATCGGCTTCAACAACCTGAAAATTTATGGTTTTGAGCTGCTCGCTGTGTTGCGATACAAAAGCCGTATTGAGATATGTCACAGACTCACCGTCAACATCCATCGCGATGAGGTCGATGTCTTTCTCTATAAGATATTTTGTGAGGACTCCCATTCCGGGACCAATTTCGATAACTTTTTTATATCCGTTTAAAGTAAGTGTGTCTGCAATTTTTTGTGCTGTTGGCTCATCTTTTAAAAAATGTTGGCCTAAGTGCTTTTTGGCATATACTTCATTTTCTCTGTTACTTTCTGAAGTGCTTGCCGTGTTTTTTGCTCGCTGATCCTTTTTGTAAAATTTTCTCATCGTGATTAGTATTCACTGATGATTTGCAACTCTGTCCTGAAAGCGACAAACTTACCTTCAAAGGGTTTGCTTTGAGCTCGAAGCCGTTCAGCGTCTTCTTGATAATATTTTTCCAATGTTTCTCTGCTGTCTGTGGTGTATTGTACAGCATAGGTGAAGCCTCCCATTTCTTCTTCCACAAGCACACGGCACATTTTAGCAGCACTAAATTTGCCGGTAGCCAGCATTTCAGGAATGTGTTCTTCTTTCATCCATTGCAGCCAGTTGTCGTGGATGTCTTCTTCTATATTGATGGTTACGTTATAGATATGCATAGTAGTTAATAGTATTTAGAAGTGAGAGGTGAGTTTTGCTAATTAATTGCATCGCCTCTGATGCTTCGGTATTGTTTTCGGGCTTCTACAAAAAAGATCGAGTCCTGATGGTTAAAAATGATTTGCTCATAAAATTCTTTAGCCTTTTCAGGTTGTTCTAAAGTCTTATTGTAAAGTTCAGCAAGATAAAAGAAAGCATTATCTGCCAGAATATCCTGATTATGAAATTCAATTATTTGCATATAGTTTGCAATTGCTTTTTCATATTGGTTTGTTTTTTCAAAGACCAAAGCTTGTTTTAGCAGCGCTTCATCTTCTATGGCTTCACCTTTATGGTTTTGTAGAATTTCAGAAAGTATATCAATCGCTTCCCGGTGTTTGTTTTGCAGGTCCAGGAGATCTGCCTTTGCATATTTGTTTAATGCTGTTTGAGTGGAATCTTCCAGAGAATTATCACTAATCATCAAACTCAATTCCATCGCATCGTTTGCGATGAGTTGAGAAGTTGATTTTTTTAAGATGTCGAGTTGGGTCTGTGCCCAAGCAAAGTCACCCTTAAAATAACTGGTTCGTGCCACTTTATAACGGGCTTCTTGTGCAATGGGGTCGTTTTTGATTTTATTTTGTATCTGGGAATAGTAAATAAGTGCCTGATTGAATTTTTCATCAAAGACCAAAATATCTGCGAGTTCGAGTAAAACTTTTGCTTCCTGATACCTGCTCAAGTTTTCTTTGCTTAGCTTTTTCAGGCTTTCGATGGCAGTTTCTTTTTTTTCAGCTTTAAAGGCTAAAAAACGGTAGTAATCCAACTGAATGCCGAAGGTTTTGGGACCTGCACCAAACATTTCAATGAGATTTTCATATTTTTTTTCAATCTCGGGATAGTCTTCCGGCGATGCAGTGCGCACTTCAATCTCAACGTTGTATTGATATGCTTGCAGTTTATCCATCTCAGAAGTGCTGTTCTCAACAATGTACAAAAAAATCTCACTTGCTACAGGATAAGCATCATTGTCCATGGCAATCAGCGCCAAATCCATCATTTGATTCAGGCTGTCAAAGGTGCGTCGGTATATGGCTTTTTCTTGTGTGAAAGCCCTGTCATATTGTTTTTGCTGAACGAATAACCAACTTAACAGCTGATTGTAAAAAATATCCGGATTGTTTTGAGAACGTCTTAAGAGGGCTTTGCGCAACAAATCATTGGCTTCATTTTGAGGGTCATCGGTGATATAGCGGCTAAAACTGCGTTGTGCTGAAATTAAAAAGGAAGGATTCCTCTCAATAATACTCAAATAACTGTCAAACATTTTCTCCAGCTTTCCCTGTTCCCCATAAATGCGTGCCAATTGCCCGCTGAAATCAAGCTGTGAATCGAGTGCCATACCTTTTTCATAAGCTTCCACAGCCAGATCTAGTTGGTTGTATTTATCAAATGCACCGGCCACCGTGTAGGTAATCTTCGGGTTTTCATCAATGCTGTTTATAGCGTCCCTGAAATAGGTTTCAGCTGTTTCGATTTCATTTTGAAGCAGATGGTTGCGGCCCATTTCTATTAAAAAAACAGGGTGATTGCGTGTTGAAGTCAGCCTCGTTTCGAGCAATTCTTTTGCTTGGCCAAATTCTTCAAGTTGTTGAAGTGAAGCGACATACGAAAGGAAATAATCGTTTCTGTTTTGGTTTTTTTCGTAAAGCTCTTTATAAATGGGCATCGCTTTTTCAAAGTCCCCTTTTTCAAAATAATGTTTGGCAAGGTTTTCATTTTGCGAAAATGAAACAAAGCCAAAGCAGAAGAAAATCAGGACAATAAAAGCGCGCATGGTGTTACTTTTTTGTAAATATAACAAAATGCGCATTGCAAGAGTATTTAAAATATGTTAATCAATGATGTCAAATCCGGTGTATGGAATCAACACATCGGGAATTTTTATTCCATCGGGTGTCTGATAGTTTTCCAGAATGCCCGCCAAAACACGAGGGAGGGCCAAAGCACTTCCGTTAAGAGTGTGTGTCAGTTGGTTTTTTCCGCTTTCATCTTTAAAGCGCAGCTTCAATCGGTTTGCCTGAAAAGTCTCAAAATTGGAAACCGAAGAAATTTCCAGCCAGCGGTCTTGCGCGGTTGAAAATACTTCAAAATCATAGGTCAAGGTAGAGGTGAAACCCAAATCACCACCGCAAAGCCTTAAAATGCGGTAAGGAAGTTTAAGTTCGTTGAGCATTTCTTTGACATGGCTTACCATTTCATCTAATGCTTTGTGAGAGTTGTCGGGATGCTCAATGCGCACAATTTCTACTTTATCAAACTGATGCAAACGGTTCAGGCCGCGCACGTGGGCACCATAACTTCCGGCTTCCCTTCTGAAACAGGGTGTGTAACCCGTGCATAACACAGGAAGGTCTTTTGCCTGAAGGATTTCGTCCCGAAACATATTGGTAACCGGTACTTCGGCGGTGGGTATGAGGTAAAGGTTGTCTTCGGTGACGTGGTACATTTGCCCTTCTTTGTCGGGCAATTGACCCGTCCCAAAACCGGAAGCTTCATTTACCATAAGAGGCACCTGATATTCAGTATATCCTGCATCTGTGTTTTTATCAAGAAAATATGTGATTAAGGCACGTTGTAGTTTAGCTCCTTTTCCTTTATACACAGGGAAGCCGGCCCCGGTAATTTTATTGCCCAGTTCAAAGTCGATGATGTCATATTTTTTGGCAAGTTCCCAGTGGGGTAGTGAGCCTTCGGCAAGCACAGGCACATCCCCGAGGCGAAAAACTTCTTCATTATCATCTTCACTGCTTCCGGCGGGCACCATATCATTTGGGATGTTAGGGATGTTGTACAGCAACTGTTGCAGTTTTTCAATCACACTGTTGAGTTCCTCCTGAAGCATTTTGGATTCTTCTTTGAATTGTGCTGTTTTTGCTTTCAGTTCATTCGCTTTTTGGGCCTCACCGTTTTTAAACAAAATCCCGATTTCTTTCGAAATTTTATTAGACTCAGCCAGGATGGTATCCAATTTTGCCTGAGTGTTTCTTCGGGTTTCGTCAGCATTTAAAACGTCTTCAAATATTGAAGCTGCATCAATATTTCTCTTTTTAAGGGCTTTGATATAAGCTTCTTTGTGATCGCGAATGTCTGTAACTTGTAGCATAATTGTATTTTGAAGGAACAAAAATAGTCAATTGAATGGAAAAAACTTCCTTTTTTAAACCGCCTTTCTTCGTGTTGGTTTACAAGCCTTCAGGGGCGGGCATAATCCAGTCGTGATGCCTGAAGTGGTTCCATTTTTCTGCAGCAAGGTCGACAGTGGGATCTACCAAAGGTGTCAGCGGTCTTCTGTTGACACTTACTTCTGCATCAAAGTAGACGGCTACATCCTTACCTTCCTGAGCATATTGTTTTTTGAGTCGTTGGGCATATTGCCACATATAATCAGGTTTGGTGGCTAGCGACCTGCGTTGTTTGGAAGTGAGTTCTGTGTAAATATTGACCCGTGTTTCTTCGCCTGTGGCTTTGTCTTTCAAGGTTACTTTTACTTTACCGGATTTGGTTCGCAACATCATGCGCCAGCTGAGCCGATGACCTTCCTCTGTCCACAACACATTGTCTTCAATGGTCCAGTGACGCAAGGGCAAGGCTATCTGAATGACAAAGTATATTGAAAACAAAACAAGGAGCGGTTTTTTGTATGACGGAACAATGACTTCCCCCAAATCATAAAAAGGCTTTTTGGGCAAAAACCTTTTTTGGATTGTTTTTGGAAAAAAGAAAAAGAGGGCAAAAGCAATGGACATATAAGGAAAAATCCCAATCTGAAACACAATCGAATTGAACAGGTGAAAGAAAATGGAGATTATAAAACCAGCCATTCTCGTACGTTTCCAAAGCAACAAGGGCACAATAAGCAAGTCAAAGAAAATACCCGTGTAAGCTATCGCCCAGTGCACCCAGTTTTGCTGAAGGATGTCACCTATAAGCCAGTAGTGTGCTTTGCTGCTCATCAAGATTTTAGCCATGGAAGCATCCAGCCAATCCGGATAAAGTTTTGCCACTGCGGCATAGGTATAGACAATCCATACCTGCAAAATAATAACAAGCGCACTCCAGCGCGGCATTGAGGCTGATTTGATTTCAGGGTTTTGTTTTGCATCTACTGAAAACCACCTGTTGGCAGGTAAAACGGCCATGAATATCAGTAAAAGTAGCATCAGGTAATAATGGTTGTTGTAAGCCGATTTTTGCATAAAGTAAACACCCGCCCACAGTATGGCATAACCAATAATCCCCACCCGGTATTTATGGCCGAGCATTACCATCAAACCAAAAACGCCCATTACGGCAAAATAAAAATACATACCATTGCCCGGTAAGGGCTGCAGCCATTCCAGACCGATAAAGGAAAAAGTGAATTGCGGTTCTATGAGTACTTGTTTTACCCATCCGGTTGCTATGGCACCAAAAGCTTCCAGGGTGATGAGAAAACCAAAAAAGACCCTGAACATAATGAGCCCGCTGTTGTCTATGTGTTTAAAAAGAAATTTATTGAGCATAGTTTTCTATGTATTTTCTGGCAAAAATTTCATCATTTTGTATGGCAGTCTGTAAGGATTCAATGGAATCAAATTTTTCTTCTTCCCTTATTTTGGCAAGTAGTTCTATTTCGAGTTTTTTACCATAGAGATCTTTTGCAATATCGAGAAAATAGGTTTCTATGGTTCTGTTTACACCACCCACAGTGGGGTTTGTGCCAATGCTCATCAACCCGAAAACCTCTTTATCTTCTATAACAGATTTGGCAATATAAACGCCATTTTTAGGAATGAGTTTATAGGGTTCTTCAATTTTAAGGTTAGCCGTGGGATAATTCATTTTTCTTCCCAGGCCTTTCCCTTTTACTATGGTCCCGTTGAGCATATAAGGGTAACCTAAATAGCGGTTTGCCTTTTCGAGATCTCCTTTTTCAAGTGCCTTTCTAACCTTTGTTGAGCTCACGGCGACTTCATTGAGTTCCTGAGCGCTGATTTCTTCAACGTCAAAATGATATGTTTTTCCAAATTCCTTCAGGTCATTGATGTCTGCATTTCTATTACGGCCAAAACGATGGTCATAACCAATAATAATTTTTTTTGCGTGAAGTTTATTGACCAAGATATCGCGGACAAACTCCTGAGCCGTGAGCCGTGAAAACTGATGGGTAAAAGGATGAATGATAAGATGGTCCAGCTTTGTTTTTGAAAAGATGGAGGTACGTTCATCAATGGTATTGATGAGTTTGATATCGCTTTCCTTTTGAAGGACCATTCTGGGATGCGGGAAAAATGTAAGGATGACCGAATCAAGTCCGGTTTTTTCCGCTTCGGAAGTGAGTTTTTTTAAAAGTTTCTTGTGACCAATGTGAACGCCGTCAAAAGTACCGATTGTGACAACACTGCCACGTTCATTTTCATAAGCAGATATGGAATGGTGTACTTTCATAGGTGCTTATTTTCCGTTAAAAGTGTTCATGGTATTTGTGATTCCGGCAAGGCCAAAAGATTTTATGACTTCAACCGAAAAGTCCAGCCGTTCAGGCAATTGTTTTTCTTCATCGGGTTCCCACTCGCCCAGTACAAAATCGACTTGATTGCGCCTCCCAAATTCATTGTCAATTCCGAACCGAAAGCGGTTGTAATTAGTAGTTCCCAGCTGTAGTTGGATGTCTTTTAAACCGTTGTGGCCCCCATCACTCCCTTTTGTTTTAATCCTGATGGTGCCAAAGGGCAAGTTGAGATCATCAGTTATGATGAGGAGGTTTTCCAGGGGAACTTTTTCTTTTTGCAGCCAGTAAAGCACGGCTTTTCCGCTCAGGTTCATATAGGTGCTGGGTTTGAGCAGTATGAAGGTGCGTCCTTTTAATTTGTAAATGGTGATGTCGCCCAGTTTTGCAGGTTCAAAACTCAGGTCTTCCTGTTGTGCAAGCCGGTCGAGAATTTTAAAACCTATGTTGTGTCGTGTGTTTTCATATTTGGGACCAATATTGCCCAGGCCAACGATAAGGAATTTCTTCATGAGATCAACATCTTCTGAGGGTTCAGTTTTCTTTTGCGATAATAACCTGCCAAAAAAAGCGAGCATAAAAGTTTTTTGTAAAAATATAAAAAAAACATCCGCACTCGGCGGATGTTTTTCATATAATCTATTTCAGACTGCGATTTATTCTGTTGCCTTAGTTTCTCCTTCAGCAGCTTCGCCTTCAGAAGTTTCTCCTTCAGCGCCTTCGCCTTCAGTTTCTTCTTCTTCGTCTTCCTCAATATCTTCGATAACCACACGTGATGTTCTCACTTGTGCCACGACAGTATTGTCAGGATGCATAATGCTGAAGTTCTCAGTTGGAAGTTCAGTGACATACAACTTGCTTCCGATTTTGAGTTCGGTAATGTCTGCCTCGATAAAGTCTGGTAAATCTGCCGGTAAAGCTTTTACCCTTAGTTTCCGTTTTGGAACGCGCAGTACCCCACCGTTTTTAACCCCACGAGAGTTTCCGACAAGTCTCACAGGAATTTCCATAGAGATTTCTTTGTCATCAAAGATTTGGTAGAAGTCAACGTGGATTATGTTGTCTGTCACCGGGTGAAACTGAATGTCCTGCAGCACCGCGTTGATTTTATCGCCGTTATCAAGTTTAATTACAACTGTGTGTACATCTGGAGTGTACACCAAGTCTTTAAATGCTAATGTGTCAGCTGAAAAGTGAATTGGTTTGTCTCCTCCGTATACTACGCAAGGTACCTTTCCAGCATTACGCAAGGCCTTAGTAGCTACTTTGCCCACGCTTTCTCTTTGAGATCCGTTGATTGTAATTGATTTCATTATTGTTTGTTTTTTAAGGTTTCGGTGATACGCCCTTTTATCACGGGTGCCTTAAGATTAAATTTATGTTATGGGCGTTTTTACTTTTATAATTATATTTTTTCCGGTAGTTGAGTGTAGTCGAAACTACATTAAAAATTTTGAGCTGATGGAGTTGTTTGTGTTGACCCTTATCATCACATCTGCAACCAGTTCTGAGCAGGTGAGTACCCTTATTTTTTTACTTTCTTGTTTTAGCGGAATTGAATCAGTAACGATCAATTCAACAAGTTTTGATTTTTCTATTTTTTCGTAAGCATTTCCGGATAGGATCGCGTGAGTACAAATGGCCCTTACGCTCAGAGCGCCGCGTTCCATCATAACATCTGCCGCTTTTGTGAGTGTTCCGGCGGTATCGACCATGTCATCGACCAGCACTACATTTTTTCCGGTAACGTCACCAATGAGTTCCATATGCGAAATCACATTGGCTTTTTCCCGTTGTTTATAACAAATCACGACATCGCTTTCCAAGAACTTGGAATAAGCATAGGCTCTTTTTGAGCCGCCCATATCAGGCGATGCGATGGTTAAATTTTCTAAATTCAAGCTTCTCAAATAAGGCAAAAAGATGGTAGAAGCAAAAAGGTGATCTACCGGTTTTTCAAAGAATCCCTGAATCTGGTCTGCGTGCAAATCCATAGTGATGATGCGTGTGGCACCTGCTGTTTCCAGCATTTTAGCAACCAGCTTTGCCGCGATGGGCACCCTGGGCTTGTCTTTTCTGTCTTGTCTTGCCCAGCCAAAATAGGGCATTACAGCTGTGACGTGTCTTGCCGAGGCCCGTTTTGCAGCATCGATCATCAGGAGCATTTCCATCAGGTTGTCACTGTTTGGAAATGTGGAACCAATGATAAAAACACGGCTTCCCCTTACAGATTCTTCAAAAGAGGGTTGAAACTCTCCATCACTGTAATGTGATGTGATGACATTGCCTAAAGGCATACCAAAAGCCTCTGCAATTTTCTCAGCGAGCACGATGCTTTGTGAGCACGCAAAAATCTTAGGTTCGGGAGTTGGGATGGCCATGGTTAACTTGTTGTAAAATAGGGTTTTGCTTCCTGCTTGTTTAAACGAGGTGCAAATTTAGAAAATAATTTCAATCAGTGAAGCATAATTAGTTCTTATTTGCTGTGTAAATGCAAAATATTTTTTAATTTTGTCGTCCTGAATTGCTCAAGTGGCGGAATTGGTAGACGCGCTGGATTCAAAATCCAGTTCTTTCGGGAGTGTGGGTTCGATTCCCACCTTGAGTACTTTTAAAAACCGTAACTATATTGTTTTTCAATTAGTTGTGGTTTTTTTTATTTAAAGTTGTACTAATATTTGTACTAACATTTTGAATTTAGAGTCATTTTTGCCCTTTTTACCATTGAAAAGCAATCCCTTCCTTTAAAGTTTGATTTCCAAACAATACAATCGCCTTTAAGCGGGGAGTGTGGAATCGCAGGTAGTTAATATGGTTTAAAATTTACAATTTCAATCAACATCTCAGAATTTACAATACCAAATTTATTAAAATGTTGTTTAAATTTCTCATTTACATTTTCCTCTTTATCCATATTTGATTCGTAAAAATCTTTGGTTATTTTAAAAAATAAAGTTGACCAATATGTTGCCTTTTCTAAGTCGTAATTTTTGGTATTCTCATTTCTATAAATCTTAATCAATTTAAACATAGATAGAGGATTTCCGGTTTTTGCAGAACTTTCATACCACCTTATTGCTTTTTTTAGGGATACTCTAGTGCTAAGGCCTTGTTCATTAAAATATCCAAGATTATACATTCCCACATTATGTTTTTTAAAAGCGGCCTTTTCAAACCAGAAGTAAGATTTTTTTAAGTTATTATTTTTTTGATTATTTGTGAAATGACTATAATATAAATTCCCAAGTGCTAAAATAGCATTGACATCTCCTTTAATGGCTTTTTGTTCTAACTGCATCACTTTATGTTTAAACTCAGCTTCAGAAAGTTTAGATTGATTAATTTGTGCGTATGCTCCAATTGAGAATAAAAAGATAAATAAATAGATTAGTTTTTTCATAGTTAGTTTATCTAGTGCGAAATAATTCAGGGTCTTGACCCAAGGAAACCATTGAATAAGAAAAAACTATAAAAATTAAAAAGATTTTTTTCATTTATATGATAGATTAATTATCTAAATATATAAAAAATAGCGAACAATCACTAACTTTGATTCCAACTCAAAAAATCCCCATACACAATGAATGAGTTTTGGTTTTACTTTAAAATGGGCCTTGATCACGTAGTCAACTGGCACAACTATGCCCATATTTTATTCATCATATTGCTTACGGTAGCATATCAATTCAACGCCTGGAAGCGTTTGTTGTTGCTCATCACCTTGTTTACCCTTGGGCATTTGCTGGCTGTTTTGATGGTCTCTTTTGGAGTCGTCAGGGTGAGCCTGGGAATGGTGGGGTTCTTGATTGCTTTTGTAATCATATTCACTGCTCTCTTTAATATATTCACCGCCGGAAAAGAAAAACGACGTGAAAAAATGGGGCTTCTCTTTGCGCTTTCTATTTTCCTGGGGCTTTTGAGAGGTCTGGAATTTGCGCCACAATTTATTGGCGCGATTGGTCAAAAGAGCAAAATACTGCCTTTACTGGAAGTAGCTTTGGGAGTTGAGGCCGGACAAATCATAGTGGCTGTAATTGTTTTAATCCTGGGTGCAATTGTGCAAACACTTTTCCGATTTAATAAAAGGGATTGGGTTCTTGTGATTTCTTCTGTTATTCTTGGTCTTGCAATTCCTTTGCTCATCAACAACTGGATTTTTTAAATACGTAATATTTAACGAATCATTCATATTTAATCCGTTGATAAAATTTTATCTTCGCAGGATATTTCATTATTATTCAACACTTTCTGTATCACATACTATATGTCTGAAAAAAAGCAGCGCAAATATGATATTGCTTATATGCGAATGGCCCTTGAATGGGGCAAACTTTCGCACTGCAAGCGCAAACAGGTGGGCGCGCTTATCGTAAAAGATAAAATGATTATTTCTGACGGATACAACGGCACACCGTCAGGTTTTGAGAACCCTTGTGAAGATGAGGAAGGATATACCAAGTGGTATGTGCTACACGCTGAGGCCAACGCTATTCTAAAAGTGGCTTCTTCAACCCAGTCCTGCAAGGGTGCCACTTTATATATCACCATGTCGCCATGTAAAGAGTGCAGTAAGTTGATTCATCAAGCTGGCATTGTTCGTGTGGTATACCATGAAGCTTACAAAGATAATTCGGGTGTTGCATTTTTGGAAAAGGCCGGTGTTGTCTTAACGCATTTGGATGCTGTTACCGTTTAAATTATGAGAAAATCTTTTAAATATCTTCCGTTGCTTTTGGGTACCGCTATTGCGTTGGGGGTTTTTATTGGTTCAAAACTCAATTTTGGTGACACCACAGAACGCATTTTTGCAACCAATTCAAAAAAAGATAAACTTAACAGGTTGATAGACTATATTGATTATGAATATGTTGATAGAATAAATACAGACAGTATTGTTGATGTGACCGTCAATGGAATTTTGAAAAACCTCGACCCACATTCCGTTTACATACCGGTGAGTGAATATGAATCTGTGGCAGATGATATGCGTGGGAAATTTGTGGGCATAGGCGTGAGTTTTTATATTTACAATGACACGGTTTCTGTTATTTCGACAGTTCCAGGGGGTCCCGCAGAGCGGGCCGGTCTCAAACCCGGCGACCGCATTTTATATGCAGATAACACCCAGCTTTATGGAGAATTCAGCATCAGAGACAGTATTACTTCTTCTCTGCGGGGCGAGTTGAATTCTAAAGTGGCACTTCAGGTTTTTCGCAAAAGCGAAAAGGAACTACTTGATTTTAATGTTACCCGAAAGGAAATACCCCTTCAAAGTGTGGATGCTTTTTATACGTTGGAAAACAACACCGGTTACATAAAA